>NZ_NFUX01000175.1:0-399 GCF_002264385.1 Paenibacillus sp. VTT E-133280 | reverse complement strand
TGATGTTTTTACGATCGAGAGATCAGAAGATGCATTCACTGGAATAACGAGGGTAGACGTGTTGTTCATTGGATCTGGATCTGGTGTTGTCGAGCTTACAGTTGCTATATTCGCAATCATACCCGACGCTGCGTCTATTACCGTTCCGCGAATGATGATCGTAAGACCAAAGCTGTTTCCCAATGTGCCGATCGTGTAAGAACCCGACCATGGATTAAATGTTACTCCACCGTCTATTGAATACGCTACGTTGGTAAGTTGACTTGGAACGCTATCCGTTACTACCACATTCTCCGCATCAGAAGGTCCTTCATTCGTTACCAATAAGTTATAGTTAAACAATTGTCCTGGAACAACGCTGTTATTGCTTGATGTTTTTACGATCGAGAGATCAGAAGA
>NZ_NFUX01000134.1:0-6155 GCF_002264385.1 Paenibacillus sp. VTT E-133280 | reverse complement strand
TTTCCTTCGGAAAGCTTTCAGGCGAACGCTACCGCTCCTACAGCTCCAACATTTCCCTCCAATGACTCAAATCAACGATTTTTTATGTGTAACCTAGGGGTGGGAGACTCAGATCGCTTCGCTCCTTCAGCCCCCTGCTACCTTGAAAAATAAAAAAATTAACTAGAAGAAACCACGCGCTCCTCACGAGCTTGAGCGGCGGATTTCACCTGCTCATGCGCACGATAAGAGCTGCGAACAAGCGGGGCTGATTCCACATGGCTAAAGCCGCGCTTCAATCCCTCTTCCTTAAGCAGCGCAAATTCCTCTGGTGGATAATATTTCTCCACATTTAAATGCTTTGGAGAAGGCTGCAAGTATTGTCCTAAAGTCAATATATCACAATTTACGGCTCGTAAATCATCCATTGCTTGTAAAATCTCATCCCACTCTTCACCGACCCCAAGCATAATGCTTGATTTGGTAGGAATATCCGGTTTCATTTCCTTGGCTCTACGCAGAAGTTCCATTGAACGGCGATACTTCGCTTTAGCCCGTACACGGTCTGACATACGTTCCACCGTCTCAATATTATGGTTAAGAATGTCCGGATTACTGTTCATGACAATCTCCAGACTATTCCGTTCTCCCAGGAAATCTGGAATCAATACTTCAACACTACATAACGGAAGGCGTTTACGAATTGCCGCTACCGTCTCAGCAAAAATCTGGGCGCCACCATCCGCAAGATCATCACGGGCCACACTGGTCACCACGCAATGGCGAAGGTTCATTCCCTCTGCAGCTTCTGCTACACGTTCAGGCTCCTGCAGGTCCAGCTCTGTTGGCAGTCCTGTATTTACAGCGCAGAAACGGCATGCGCGAGTACATATATCTCCAAGAATCATAAAGGTAGCCGTTCGATTGGCCCAGCATTCATAAATATTCGGACACCTAGCTTCTTCACATACGGTATGTAAAGTTTTAGAACGCATCATGCTCTTGATTTCCTGATAGTTATCACCGGTAGTTAGCTTGATTCTAATCCAATCCGGCTTAGGCTGCTTTGCTGTTTTATTCGTCAAAATAATAAACCCCGCTTCCTCCTGAATGTGATGCTGCAGATGAAAGATGCTGCCTCATATTATAACATGTGCGCTTTACAATTGCCTGTTTTTGTGAAATATGCAGGGTCTGCCATCTTCGATTCCGGCGAAGAATTTACTGGTACCTTTAGACAAGAACGGATAAAAAGTAGCCTTTTGCTTCAATCTATAATAAAAGCTTCATCCGAAGTGCCTACATTCAATTCTACGCCCGGACAAAAGGAGGCTGTTATCTTGCTGGCCCTATTTAAGAATACTAATCACCGGAGAACTATGTTATGTCTGTCCGCGGCCGCTATCCTTTGGGGTGGTTTAGGCCTTCCCGTTCCAGCAGCTGCAGTACAGGCTACAGTCCAACCGGTGGAAAGCAGCGGCAATCCTGTTAATGCTAGCAAAGAATCCTTATGGTCTGCCCGTAGGGGAATTTATGATCAACTGAGCGCAGCCACTGGAATCCCTTGGTTTAGATTCGCAGCCATTGATCAATATGAACGCACCATCGCCAAAAAAGGGGCCTCAGACAAACCAGCCACTAACCGTCTTACTGGAATCATGATTCCAGCACCCGTATGGTCCGGTCCACTCAACCCGGATCAAGAGGATACTTCTCCTGAATCCATCACTTTCTTTAACGGCTTCGGCCGTGATGGCTCAGGAGATGGAATCGCCGATCCAGAGAATGATGCTGATGTTCTATATAGTATGGCTAGACACTTGCAGAAATATGGTGATTCAGCTAATGATTTTAGCATTGGCATTTGGGAGTATTATCACAATGGTCGTGCCTCTCAGCGCATAGCTCAGTTCGCCAAGCTATATGAACATTTTGGGCGGCTTGACCTATCAGGTAATGCTTTTCCACTTCCCTTAAGTAATTCTTATTCTTATCGTAGCACCTGGGGAACCGGCAGAAGCTGGGGTGGGGCACGTATCCACGAAGGAACTGACCTCTTTGCACCGCAAGGTATGCCGGTACGCAGTACCTGCATTGGCTTAGTGGAAACTAAAGGCTGGAACCGCTATGGAGGCTGGAGAATTGGAATTCGCGATATCGAGAACCGTTACCATTATTACGCCCACTTATCCGGGTATAACAAATCCATTTCACGTGGAGATATCGTCTCACCAGGTGAGATCATTGGCTGGGTCGGCAGCTCCGGTTACGGTAATCCAGGAACACAAGGGAAATTCCCGCCACATCTACATTTTGGCATCTATCGTGACCGAGGGATTACGGAATGGGCTTTTGACCCCTTCCCACTACTAAAACAATGGGAGAATCAGGAGTATAGAGACAGAAAGAACAAAAATAAAAAAAGTGCTACGAATTAAGAACAACAATAAGGCCCCTTTCTTCAGAGAGAGGCCTTATACCCTTTTAGTACAACATCAAGCAACCAAACGGTTCAATGCTCAATATAAGCTTGTTATTATTTTTAAAAGTAGCTCCTGACATTAAATCGGTTAGCAAATTCTTATCTGAACGATATGCATTAAGCTCAAGCTCGTACGCGTTCGGAGAATTATTGATAATTAAACCTATTTTCTCTTGACCCGTCCCCCGTATATAACCGAAGACATTACGGACTTCATCCGTGAACCAAGGACGAAACTTACCTTTTCGTAGAATATCACAGCTTTTTCTCAGGAAAATCAGCTCTTGATACCACTTAAGCAGCGCAGTATTTTGAGCTTGCTCTTGCCATAACATAGCTTTTCTACAGTGAGGGTCCGTAGCTCCTTCCATCCCAACCTCATCCCCATAATAGATCATCGGAATACCGATATAAGTCATCTGAAAAAAAACGGCCAACCTCATGCGCTGTATTGCCGTACTCTCACGGTCCCAGCCACGTCCCCCTTCCTTACATGCTGTAAGAAAACGCAGCGTATCATGACTGCCAATCAATTGAAACATCGCCGAATTGGCCTGGTCATTATACAACGCCTCCTGATGGAGTACTTGCTCCATAAAGCGATCTGGCCCTGTTGACTGCTCTGCAAAGAATTCCAGCATAGCATCCCGAAGCACATAATTCATGCCACCATCGAATTGATCCCCTCTAAGCCAAGGCCCAGAAGCGTGCATTATCTCTCCAATAAGTAGAATTTCAGGAAATTCAGACTTGAGCTCTTGCCGAAACCGGGACCAAAAATCCGGGTTGACCTCATTCGCTACATCAAGACGCCAGCCATCGATCGCAGTTTCACGAATCCAATACTTCGCAACCTCTATCATATATTTAGCCGTGTCAGGATGATCCATATTCAGCTTAGGCATATGCGCTTCAGCTTTAGCGAATGTTTCATAATTCGGGGCAGGCGTCTGTGTAACGGGAAAAGAACGAATAAAAAACCAATCTTTATATGGAGACTGCTCGCCCTTTTCCATTACATCTTTAAACGCAAAGAATTGATCTCCCGAATGATTAAACACGGCATCCAAAATGACCTTAATTCCATGACGATGTGCCTCACTGACTAGCGTCTTCAACCCCTCTACATCGCCAAACGCAGGATCGATCTTATAATAATCGGAGGTGTTATATTTATGCTCAGAAGGAGACTCAAATACAGGCGTCATGTAAATAGTGTTCACACCAAGCTGCTGTAGATAAGGTATTTTGTCCGTAATGCCTTTTAGAGTTCCACCATTGTAGCTGCTAGGATAAATTTGATAGGTCACCGCATCCTGGCTCCATAAAGGTAACTTCATAGCCTCAGAATGGTGAATGTATGCATATTGAAAAGAACCTGCACGTTCCCGATTCTCCGACGCGCCCCTCTCTCCATACCAGACATATTGCCCCGCAGCATTCGCTACATGGAATAGATACCTGCTCCTTCTAGTGCTGGTCTGAATAATTGCTTCGTGAATCTCATAAATACCGGCCGACCCGATCCGCTCCATCTGCAAAGGAACTTCTTGCCCCGGAGAATCATAACGATCCGAGTGGATTACGGTACAGGATAATTGCTGTCCAGCTTGTGTAAATAATCTGAGCTTCAGGGTCCCTGTACCTACAGGATAGGCAAATGGATCTTCGCTCGTATGATATATAAACCAGGATTGAGACATAACTTATGAACTCCTTCTATACTTTTATCGTTCTATCTATCTGTTCATTCATCATTAGAGAGACTGCTAAATTTGTGTTATTATGGTTACAAATACCGTTTTCAAGTTATGAGGGACGACGATGAAAGTTACGATTTCTGATATTGCTAAAGCAGCAAATGTGGCCAAATCCACTGTATCTAAAGTACTAAATGATTCCCCAAAAATATCGCAGGAAACGAAACAAAAGGTTCGAGAGATTATCAAGCAAATGAATTACACGCCAAGCAGTATCGCTACTGGGTTAGCTAGACAAAGCAGCTGCAATATTGGCTTACTGGTCGATATGTCTAAAGAAAGTGAGTTTCTGAACCAATTCTTTTACAACATTATTGGTGGAATCGAGAGCGTAATTGCACCTTTAAAATACGAGCTGACCATTTCCAATGTGCAACATAGCAGTCCAGAAGGCCATTTTCTAAATAGGCTTGTGTTTAGCAAACGTGTCGACGGTATTATTGCCAACAACTCCGTGCTGACTGAAGAACTTTCTGAAGAACTAAATCAACTGGAGTTTCCTTACATCTCCATTGGAGAGATTATGGCCCCCGGAAGTTGGGTTGATTTCGATAATGAAGCAGGCGGCAGCATGCTAACCGAGCATCTCATCGAACAAGGTTATTCAAAGATAGCCTTCATAGGCGGGCAGCAGCAGGAAAAAATTTATACACATCGCCTAAGTGGATACTTAAGCGCATTACAGCAGGCTGACCTTATCGTTCCTCAGCAATGGATCATTAACTGCAAGGCTGATGAACATGATAGCTATCATGCAGCACTTGAGCTTCTGCAGCGTGAAGAACGTCCAGACTCTGTAGTGTGTATGAACAGTTATGTAGCCTTTGGGGTACTTCAAGCCGCAAAAGCACTCGGAATTGATGTTCCATCAGAACTCGGCATCGCCGCTTTTGATGAATATCCGTTGTCTCGTTACACAACACCTCCTTTAACTTCGCTTAATATCGATACGTTCAAGCTGGGTGTATCTTCAGGGCAGCTACTGATGGAACGCATTCGTGGCAATGATGCACCCCACAAACATTTGCAACTAGAGCCAGAACTAATTCCTCGTGAATCTACGATGAGAACTAAATTCTCTGGAGTAACTTCGTAATTGGACTACTCTGTATCTTCTGCAATGAAAATGCTTCATACTACTTACCAAGGAGCGGCCCCACACGGGGGCCGCTCCTTGTCATGTGAAAGGTATTATGATCCACTTGAGTAGCAACTCATAGATCTTTCCAACGCTGAACGGTCAGATTCACTGTTTGTGCGCCGCCTGCTGGTGTAAGCGTTCGATTGGAAATATCCGATCCGTTCGAGTTTACCTCCACATTAGTCCAAGCGCCCCGCGTAACTTTATATTGCACCGCTGTTCCTGCTGGTAAGCTCAGTGTGATGGAATATACCCCATCACTACCTTTAGTCAGTTGATAGACTGGATCCGCTGCATTCCAGCTGTTGAAGGTACCGGTGAGATACAGAGGTCCGCTCGCCGGAGTAGACGCTGGAACATTTACACGAAACGTCACACTGTCTGCTTGAGGTTCCCCTGCGCTAATACTTCCGTTCACCAGACTCCAGGTTCCAGCATCAAAATGGTAATTACTGCTGCCGTTGTTATCCCATGTACCACTGCCATTATTAAAGGCTGCGGTCAGTCCGGCAGCAGTGCCCAGCTGAATTGTAATCGACTTATATCCTGGGAAAGAAGAAGCTTGAAGCTGTTCACCAGGAGCCGTCGTCCAGACTGTCGCCCCATCCAGCTTGTAATGAATATAAGAGCTACTGTAAGCCGTATTCTTATAATAGATCGTTGCAGTGTTGCCAGTCGGTGTAGTCGTCGGTGTTGGGGTTACTGTTGGTGTCGGTATTGGTGTTACTGTTGGCGTTGGTGTCGGTGTCGGTGTCGGTGTTACTGTTGGTGTTGGTGTTGGTGTTGGTGTTGG
>NZ_NFUX01000187.1:0-303 GCF_002264385.1 Paenibacillus sp. VTT E-133280 | reverse complement strand
GGCATCTGAACTTGCCGCTCGGGTTACCGTCACGGTATATTCCTTTTTCGTTGTTCCATCTTCTGCTGTAATGTGAACGGTGAACATGTTCTTTCCTACAGTCAGGGACTTCCAACCTAGATCTGCTACGACAATCGTAGCGGTGCTATCATTTTTAGTTGCTGAAATGGTCGTGCTTGACACGTTGTTCACTACATTGGCTGTGTACGTCAATGTGCCACTAGCAAATACTGGACTTATTCTTACTCCGCTTAAGGTCAAGTCACGGAGTGTGGCATCTGAACTTGCCGCTCGGGTTACCGT
>NZ_NFUX01000043.1:0-61902 GCF_002264385.1 Paenibacillus sp. VTT E-133280 | reverse complement strand
ACGGTAAGCGTTTATGCGAGAAATATAAAAATAATGTAAAGCGTGAAACGTATACTTTTTATATTCGTTAAATACAGGCGATAGCCACTGTTCCAGCTTATGCACCCCGCAAGCTAAAATACCCAATAAACAGTAGGATGAAAACGCATTTATATATTTTTAGTAACGAATAAACTCCACCCTCCTGATTTACAGGAAAAATGGAGTCGCATAATGGTGTTATTGCAATGGTTAGAGTTCTAATTCGATGATGGAGTGACAGCCTCATAATAAGCTGTGAAAGCTACGTTAGCAGTCAAAATACTTTCAGGGCTGTTCGCAGAACGCTCTTCATAGGATTGCTGGAAATTAAATGAGTCTACATTCACTATACGGGACAGCTTCTGCAACTCGTCCATCCATTGTCGTATACCCGTATACGTACCTTCTATTACTGCATTCATTTTAATCTGTTTAACCGTCGGGAACAGCACTTCAGCCGAGTCTGTCATTTGCTGAATCGGATTAGCCTCATCCAAAATAAAGCTGACGTCCTTTAAGCGTGCTTCTGAGGAAGTGCTAACGCCCCATAAATCAACAATCAAGCCTTCGCTGTCATCGCCTTTCGGGAGTGCTGCTAGGAGCTCCTGTTGTTCCGAATCCACAGAAGTAGCACTGCTTTTTAGTTCATTAATTTTAGTTTGGAGAATCTCTGCTTCTTCTTCCAGCTGGCTAACCTCGGCGTTCTGTGCGGATATTTCCTTATTGGTCGGCTGAACACCTAACATATAAAAGGCAAACAGCATCAAGAACAGAATCAATACACCTAATACGATTGGAGAACGATACTTATTAATCTGTTCCATCGCTGTTCACCTCCTCTTGGCTTGCATCTGTTCCAATTTCCTGCTGCTTATTTTCTACTAAGTTTACTTTATAAATGGCTGTATACATAGTAAAAGAAGTGTTTGCATCCGTTGTTCCTTCGGTCAGCTTCAGAATCGGTGCGTCCACCGTAAAAGACATTTGGCGTAGTTGTCTCAAATAACTGGAGGCATCTACCATAGTAGGTACATTTACAGTCAGATCAATAGCTGTTCGGTAGGTGTAGTTAATGTCACGGATAAAAGCACCCGGTGGTAACCCTTCGACTAATTCATCCAGAATCGGAACAGCAATTACCTTATTGTTCTGAATCTCTGCGATTGCCGTCTTCCGATCTAACTGTCCGGGTCCGCTGTTCTTAAGTTTCCCAAGCTCTACCTGTAGCATTAAACTGCGATCCTGTAAACCTTGCAGCTCCTCTTTACCATTAGAAATTTGACCCTTATTAGCCGAAAAATAAATCCCCGTCCCAATCGTTCCCACCAGCCAGATCGCCACAAGACCCATGGTCACATAGGGGAATAATAACGTCTCCCGATCCTCTCTTGGCAGTAGGTCAATCGTGTCCACGTTGATGATGCTTTTCAGGGCTGTCCCTGCTGCTACTCGGTAATCATTTAACTCAGGATCAGATACAGCATCTTTCCCTATCTGGTCTAGACTTATCGGTGTAATGTCTAGTTCTGCCAACGACTGCTGCAGCTCTATGTCTAGCTGTTTACGAATGGATGGGGCTCCTGTGATGACTAAGTTATTGATACGTGTCGAGCCATCGTGCAAGCTGTATTGGTAGAAGCTAAGCATCCGTGAGATTTCCGCAGTGATTTCCACCATTTGCTCCGGTGATAATTGCTCTTCCACCGCAACGGCTGTTTCTGCCAAAACCTCACTGTCGGCCACGAAATCCATTGCCGCCACATTTCTACCCATATGAAGATCAAGCAAGTTAATCGTACGAATGAACACCGGATTTCCGTTTCTGAACATGTAAACGTCCATGACGGATGGCTCTAAATTAATTAGCATCGTTTCTGCAAAGCTTTCCCCATGTCCAGTCGTTATACTGCGCGCCAAGGCGGTTGCCGAAATTTCAACACTGCTTATACGGAGGCCCGCACGCTCCAAAATTTCCACATAATCCTGTATCGATTTCCGTGGAGCGGCAAATACGAGTAAATGACTATGCTCCTCATCCACTTCGAGCGTCACATAGTCATAAACAGGATTTTCAAATGGTAAATGCAGCCCCGTCTCCACTTCCAGCTTCACGAGCTGTTCAACCTGCTTGTCGTTGATACTGGGTATGCTCATTTTGCGGATAATAATCTGCGAAGGTGGAATGGACAAAGAAACCTTACTGCCCCTTAAACCTTCTTTCTTCACCCACTGTCTTACCCGATCATAAAGCGCTTCGCTATCCGCCACTTGATTCTCAATGATCATGCCTGGAAGGAGCGGGAGATACCGTTTTTTGCGGACTTCCCATGACTGTTTATTCTTAAAACTAATATAACGAATTCCGGTAGCTTCAATTGAAATCCCGGCCACTTTAGAGCCTAATCCAAGCATATAATCGATGTCCTCCTATCCGATGAGCGAGAGATACGCGCCAATGATATGTGAACCATATCCGAAACTAATTAAAGCCCCTATTGCTAACCATGGACCAAAAGGAACTGGCTGTTTACGTTTGATGATACCGAGCAGCAGCAGCAATCCTCCGACCACACTCCCAAACAGACAAGCCAGCAAAAAAGCTAAAATCACATTTGGAAAGCCAATCACTAAGCCCAGCAGCGCAAATAACTTCACATCCCCGGCACCCATCCCACCTAACAGAACAAAGGGGATCAAGACACCTCCACCAAGTACAGCTCCTAGCAGGTGATGCCATAATGCCCCTTCCGGAAATAGCAGCACAAGAATGATCAGCAGCGGGAAAAAGAATAACAACACCTTGTTCGGAATCAGCATATACTTCAAATCTGCTACCGTGACAATAACCGCAAGACTCACAAGTAAGAATCCGAGGATCCCCTTACCTGTCAGACCAAATTGCATGTACACCCATAGAAAAAGCAAACCCGTCGCCGCTTCTCCTAGTGGATATAAAGGCGACACCCTTGTGCCGCAGTAACGACACTTGCCTCCTGACAGCAGGTAGCTTATCACCGGAAACAAATCACGCGCCTTCAGCCGCGTATTGCAGTTCGGGCAATGTGACGGTGGATTAAGCAAAGATTCCTTAGCTGGCACCCGCAGTGCCACTACGTTATAGAAGGAGCCTAGAATCAGGCCCAGTAAGGTGATGTAACTTGCGATGATTATCGTCATGGATGTCCTCTGTTGGCTTTTGGATTTTAAAAAAGGAATCGGGAAGTCCGATTCCTTGGAAATCTAATTCATTTTATTTTTTTGATTTCTCAGATTTGAGAACATCCGCAACAACAAAAGTATGATCTACCGCTGCTGGGGCAGTCCCCCCTGATGGAGTACTACCAGTTGTACTTAGAGAAAGAGCTGTTAATACGCCATCAGTAAAGGTAACTGTGCCTGCGGTAATTGTATGTTTATTACTAGGTAACAACAGATTAGGCTCAAGATAATGACCTGCAATTAAATTAGCAATTGAAACCTTAAGCTCAGTACCAGTTGTCATAGTGTCAGAATCAAATGCTCCATTTAACTCTGAAGTAATATACATACGAGTTGCATCATAAACTTGGCGAGCTGTCGCAACATCTGCATTCTCTTTAGTATTATTAATAATTCCACCAATCATCGGTATCGCAATAACCGCAATAATCCCCAAAATAACGATAACCGCCAATAACTCAATCAGCGTAAACCCCTTTTGATTTTCCTCTTTACTCAATCTTCTTTTAATGGCTTGTGCTAACATTTTATTTCCCCCTCTAAGTGGTGTGTGGTAATACAGTTTATATCTTTTATTTCCGTGAATCCCGCTACAATGCTCGTTATTCCTTGTCTAGCGCCAACAAAAGCTCTGCAATCCTGCCCCGCCTCCCCGGCGTCACCCCTCTCAATATCTTCAAGGAACCGTAAGGTTCACATATTGCCGTACAGACTGAACATCGGCAGCATAATAGCGGCCACAATCACACCTACAACACCTGCTAAAAAAGCAATCAACAATGGTTCAAGCAGTGACTTCAGACGATCAACGGTATTCTCCACGTCCATCTCATAAAAATCAGCTACCTTAGACAACATTGTGTCGAGCGCCCCCGTCTCTTCACCAATCGCAATCATCTGAGTAACTAGCGGCGGGAAGACCCAAGCTTTTTTTAGCGGCTCAGATAGTGGATTTCCTTGTCGCAACGAATCGCCCGCACTTCGGATGAATTTCCCAATCACCTTATTTCCGGCTACTTCCTCTACAATCACCAAGGATTGCAGAATCGGGACTGAGCTGGCATAAAGAGAAGAAAAAGTACGCGTAAACTGAGCAATCGAGCCTTTTTGATTCAGCTTGCCGAACACCGGAATCTTAAGCTTGGCATAATCGAGTGCGTAGGCACCCTTTTCTGTATGTTTTGTAATCTGAAAAGCTATCACTAGGAGAAGAACTCCGAGTATCCAGAAATACCATTGCCCTTGAATGCTTTTACTCAGTGCCAATACCATCTTTGTAATCGCCGGAAGCTCTGCATTCATCGATTCGAACATCGTTACAAACTGTGGAACAATCGCCCAGAGTAGGTATATAACCGCTCCAATCGCCATAACCCCGACCGTAATCGGGTAAGTGAGCGCAGACTTGATCTTCTCTGTCGTGGTGTGCTGTTTCTCAAAAAACATCGCCAGCCTGTCCAAAGTTCCCTCAATATCACCGGATTCTTCACCTGCTCGGATCATGCTGACAAATAGCTGCGGGAAGATTTTTTTATGATCCTGAACGGCTTGTGAGAACGAGATCCCGCGCATCAGGCTAGCGTTCACATCTACTAGCGCTTTACGTAGTGGTTTACTCTCTGTTTGCTCTGCTAGAATACGCGTTGCATCCACAATCGACACTCCAGCACGCATTAGCGTGGCGAACTGCCTACAATAAATAATGAAATGAAGCGGCTTAACCGGATTACCGATATAAATGTCCATCGATAGAATCGTTGTTTTTCGCTCGATCAGCGAGAACACTGTAAGCCCCCGCTTACGCAGCTCTTCCATCGCCGTAGGCTTATCTGTTGCGGTTAGCTTTCCTTTAATGGACTTACCTGCGGTTGTCTTTACTTGATATTCAAAAAGAGGCATCAGTTACCCACCTCCGTCATAAATGCTTTTACGGCAGTCGAGTCAATCAGACCTTGAGATAAATAGTCGCGGATACTCATGTCCAACGTATGCATACCTTGCGCGCGTCCGGTTTGCATTACATTTTTAATCTGATGTGTCTTTTCGGTACGAATGAGATTGGCTACGGCAGGTGTATTCACTAAGATCTCTGTTGCACATATCCGCCCCCGTCCCCCTGCTCTTGGAAACAACCGCTGACTGACAACTGCCAGTAATACTGAGGCTAGCTGTGAACGAATCTGTCCCTGCTGATGACCCGGAAAAGCGTCAATAATTCGATCAATCGTCTGTGGTGCGTCTGTTGTATGTAAGGTGGCCATCACAAGATGACCTGTCTCCGCGGCAGTAACTGCTGCTGTAATGGTCTCCAAATCCCGCATCTCTCCAACGAGAATAACATCCGGATCCTGACGTAACGCGGCACGAAGTCCGCTCGCAAAGCTTGCCGTATCGTTGCCCACTTCACGTTGATCGACTAAACAGGTTCCATGACTATGCAGAAATTCTATAGGATCTTCAAGTGTCACAATATGCTTGCTTTCGGTCTTGTTAATGTAATTTAGCATAGCTGCTAACGTAGAGGATTTACCGCTGCCCGTAGGCCCTGTAACAAGAATCAAACCTTGTGGTTTGATTGACAAAGTGGACAAAATCGGAGGCATCGACAGCTGTTCCAGACTCGGAATCTCTGCGGGAATGGCCCGGGCAGCGATACTAATCTCACCCCGCTGACGATAGACATTCACCCGAAATCTTACGCCGCCATCCAGCGGATAAGAGAAATCTACCTCACCTGCATTTCGAAACACTTCATTTCGTTCACTGCCAAGCAGCGCTTCTGCCATTTCTGCCGCTTCATCGGCTGTTACTGGTGCACCCTCAAGTGGGTGAAGCGTTCCATCCATACGTATCACCGGAGACGAGCCTACAGAGATATGTAAGTCGGAAGCTTTGGAGGAGTAAGCCGTCTGCAAAAGCTGTCTAATATCCCGCGTATACGTTGGCATCCGCTGCTCCCCCTAGATTAAAATGCAATACACCTTATAAATCCTAATGTGAGACCGTCTCGCGCATGACCTCTTGTAACGTCGTGATTCCCTGACTAACTTTGAGTAGTCCGTCATCCATCAGTTGAACAAGTCCACGCGCTTTTCCTGCGATACGTAGTTCTTCTACCGAAGCAGTGTTCGTAATAAGCTGCCGCAAATGATCGTCAATACTGAGTACCTCATGAATCGCTATTCGGCCACGATAACCGGAACTGCTACAGCTACCGCAACCTCGACCACGATGTAATTCGTCCGCTGGCAACCCCAAGCTACGTAGCATAATCGCTTCCTGCTCAGACGGTTTGTAGGTTTCTTTGCAGTCGGTGCAGATTTTACGAACGAGCCGCTGCGCTACCACACCTATTAGTGAAGAGGCAATCAAGTAAGGCTCCACCCCCATATCTCGCAAGCGAGAGACGGAGCTAATCGCATCGTTTGTATGTAAAGTAGACAGCACTAGATGACCTGTTAATGAGGCACGAACTGCAATTTCAGCAGTTTCTGCATCCCGTATTTCACCCACCATTACAATATTCGGATCTTGTCGGAGAATCGAACGTAGTCCCGCCGCAAAGGTTAACCCAATAGCTGAGTTTACGTGCACCTGGTTTACGCCCTCAAGCTGATATTCCACTGGATCCTCAACCGTGATAATATTTGCACTTTCTACATTGAGTTGATTCAGTGCTGAATATAAAGTCGTTGTTTTTCCACTACCTGTAGGTCCAGTGATTAGCAGAATTCCATAAGGACGAGCGATCATTTCCTTAAAAGCTTCCGCATTCCCCTCACTGAATCCCAAAGCATCTACAGATTTAACCCCAGTGCTTAAATCTAGCAACCGCAGCACAATCTTCTCTCCGTGCATCGTAGGTAATGAGGACACGCGAATATCTACCATTTTGAAATCAAACTGCATTTTGATTCGGCCGTCTTGTGGCAAACGCCGTTCTGCGATATTCAGTCGGGCCATTATTTTCAGACGAGCGGTTATAAAGCCCTGCATTTGCTTAGGAATAATCCGCTCTGTCCGTAAAGTTCCATCAATGCGGTAGCGGATGGTTAGATTATTTTCACCTGGATCCATATGTATATCAGACGCCCGCAGGGCTACTGCCTGCTGAATCATCTGATTGACCAAACGAACAATTGGAGAGTCTTCGTCTGTAATCTCTGTTTCTTCTATTTCTTCCTGTGTCGGGAGTTCTACCAACATCTGATTCATAGAATCACGCATCCCATAATGACGCGCAATCGCCCGCTGCAGCTCATCCCTCGTAGAAATAGCAGGTTCAATCCGGAACCCTGTACTCATTCGCAAATCTTCTATCGCAAAATAATCCAGAGGATCGGCCATCGCAACCATCAGCTTACCGCCTTCTTTTAAGAAGGGAAGAACTTGGTATCGCTTTGCCATACTTTCAGGAATAATCTGCGTGATCGCAGGATCAATCTGGTATTTGAATAAACTGACATGCGGAATACCGAGCTGGAATTCAAGCACTTCAATCAGCTGTTGCTCCGTGATATAGCCTTGAGAAATTAGCAGATCACCAAGCTTACGCTTGCTTTTACGCTGTTCCGCAAGTGCTTCAAGCAGCTGTTCCTGCGAAATAATATTATTTTCTACCAGCAAATCTCCAAGTCTCTTTTTCGCAATGGCCATGCCCGTTCAGCTCCATATGCCGTTATTGGTTATACTTTTACACTGACATCAATAATGGATAATAATAGGAATAACCAAAGATAAATTACCAGTTCTATTTCTGCAAAATACGAAAATTATTTTTTCCATAATACGAATTCATCATTTTTGTCAAACTAGCGTATTTTTCAATATACTTGGGACTTTAGTAATGAATTTATAGGTATAATTCAATAGATTTATGTTGTCTATCAATGCTGAATGTCCTAGAATGTATATAACATAGATTGGATAATTTTACAACGAATTCAGCTGAAAAAGCTGTCGGAAACTAGCATACACAACATACAATTCGACCATATCTACCAATAGTTAACAATCAGGGAGAGATGAACATGAAATTTGCCAGTAACAAAAGGATCTATCTTTTTACAGTAACGATCTTGCTTCTCCTTCTGCTTGTTCTGCCACTCAAAAATCACTTCACGAATGTCGAAGCCAGTTCAAATGATTATCAGATTCGAATGTTGGAGGTTACGGAGAGTGGGGTTAGTGAGCTTGCGTCTCTAAAAACGGGAATATCTGGCCTTACCATTGATACGATGAGTATGAAGCGCTTTGTGGCGCTGCGGGATGATCTGGATGGAAAATACGATGCGATTTATATCGGAAAGGGGACTTACAATAAAAGTGGAGTTTCCGGAAAAGATCATAATACCAAAGCAGTTATGAATGACATAACTAATTTAAAAGCGAAAGAAATCACCGATTTTTTTGTTAATAAAGGGTTATATGTAATTTTCCACAAGCAGCCCTTCTTAGCTCCAACACAGAACGGAATTTTATATAATACCTTTAATACATACCAGGCATTAACCCCAAAATCCAATGTTCTATTCTGTAATGACTCTGAGTTAAATGCCTTTATCTCCGAATTGAAAAAAAGTAATTCCACTTATTTATCCAAAATGAAGCAAAGACCTCAACTAGAGATTACTAACAAGAGTCAAATTATCGAATACGGTGCGACTGTGCCCAAGATCTATACGCCCGGCGACGAGCTCACATTCAAGTTCAATGTTTCAAATGTTAATTTAGGAACGAATCCTATACTTGTTAAGCTCTATCTGGGCTTAGATAAGTCCATAAAAATGACTGAAGATCAAGTCGTTGCAACCACCTCCTTAAGTACTTCGACAACCGGAGAAATAAAATACAAACTTCCCAAGACTTATTCAGGCCTACTTTATTGGAAGCTAGAAGCAGTAGATTCTCTGAATCAAAAATCTCTAAGCGATTTCACTACCGGTACTATTCAATTTAAGGGCAAGAAGACAGTGGTCAATGTATTGCAGATCTTACCAGATGGAAATAATGACAGCAAACTTATTAATAATGAATTAGTTATGGATCCTAGCTATCTACAAAACGTATCTAAGGACTACGAACTAGTTATCGAAACAAAATCAATGACTCAGTTCAATGAATACATTAAAAGTAAGGAAAACTCTACTCCAAAATACGGCTTGAATGGCACATATGATATGCTCCTGTTTGGATTCCGGGATGTATACAATGAAAAAGCTCTAATTGATGAGCTCTCCTCGAATGCTGTATTAAATTTCATCAATGATACCAAGCAAAGTGTTATGTTCACGCACGATACTATTTATATTGCCAGCAACAACAAGAGTAGCCAATGGATTAATAAGTTCCAAGGAATCACAGGTCAAACCAGCCCTCAAACCAATTTGGGCTTAAATGCTCCGAGTATATCAACCTCTGTTACTCCTGTGAACGATGGATTGCTAACTCAATATCCTTTTAATTTAAGCGAGCAAGATGATAAGAATAAGGTAGCCAACACACATAATCAATACTTTACCCTTGACTTAGAAGATTCCACTGTCATTCCTTGGTACAACATTACTGGAAGTAATCGGGATATTAACGACAGCTGGAACCACTACTATACGTACTCTAAAGGGAGTGTAACTTACTCAGGAACCGGACACATCATCGGAACATCTTATAATAGAACTCAAGCAACCTCTTTCCCAAAATGGGAACAAAAGTTGTTCGTAAACACGATGTACCGTGCATTTACAGGTGCCAATCATGCTCCAGAAATTACTGTGCATACACCTATGGACAAAAGCATTAAACCTTCTTACCAGAACCAACTGGTCGTCAGCTATACAGTCGATGACTGGGATTTGAAAGACAAGAACCTATTTACCAGTATTAAATTTAAACAAAACGATAATGTAATTACCGGCTATACAATGAACGAGAAAGCAATTTTATCTGGAGATACCGTTACGCAAACTTTTAACAATCCTCTTCCTGCAGGGGGAAATCTTCAAATTGAGATTACTGCCAGGGACAGACAAGGTGCAATCTCTACTAAAACTATAAATGTAACCGTTCAAAAAATCGAATCAAACCTTACGATTCAACGTACACAGTCTAACTCTACTGTTGAAAAAGGGAATCCGATCACTTTTACGTACACAGTAACGCCAAACGCTGTTCCTTATCTTGCTGTTGATCCAGGTGAGCAAGGGATTGAAGATCTAGTGATCTCAAACGTTCAATTTGAAGAGAAATTTCCGCCTAATCTGGAATTTAGTGATCCTCTTCCAGAAGGCATGAGTAAAAGCGGTACTTTAATCGAGGGATATACTTTATCTAAAAATTTAGGGAACATTAACTATAAGTTAACAGAAAGTAACAACGTCAAATCTTATACACCGATAAACAATTCTGCTAACACTTTTAGTCTTACTGCAATTCCACAAGAAAAGAAGACATACCTATTGGATAATTCTAAGATTTATTATGATGAAATCCATGCAGCGACATCTTCATTCCCTGGCTCCAATGCTCCAGTCTCATCACTGGGTATAGCTAATGATTATTCAATCTTTATGCTAGAGAACATTGATTTCCCAAACAATGGATTCACAAATAATTGGCGTATAGCAGCAGGTGGGAATATAAATATTGCATCATTTAGTTTAGGAGGTTCATTAACAAATGCCGATACTACTGCAACTGTTGTGGCAGGTAGAAACTTGACCTTAAATGGTGGTTCAATGAAAGGGATGGCCTATTACGGTGGCAATATAACGGCTCCAGCCTACCTTATTAATCAAACTCAGCATAAAGACAACTATATTGATTTTACTGAGGTTGGGAAAAAACTTAAAAATCGTTCATTGTATTATGCAGCAATACCGGAGACGTCCAAATCAACCGATCTATATCAGACCATTACTCTAAAGGGAACCGATCCTAAACTTAACGTATTTCATTTAAATCCAACCAATGGAAGTATTAATAGCCTGAGCATTGATACTCCAAGCACTTCCACTACTGTTGTCAATATTTCCGGGGAAAATGTAACCATCAGCAATGGCACCAACACCCTTACAGGTGTAAGCAGTAAAAACGTGTTATACAATTTTTATGAAGCAACATCATTTAGCCTACGCGGATACAAATTATATGGTACTGTTCTGGCTCCATTGGCAAATATATCTTTCACTGGTGATATTGTTGGCTCATTTATCGGAAAATCAATCTCAGGTTATAATGGTGGGCACAGTATCGATCTGTCTCCATTCACCGGAGATTTACCGAACCCTACACCAGTCACCCGAGAACGGGTAACAATAAGTTTCTCTCCGATTTCCTTTGAAGCTATCGTTAAAGTAGCGAACATTCAACTTCAAGATACAGTGATTCGGGTAGATAGTGAACTGAAACTGCTACCGGTCATAACACCTGAAGATGCCAACAATAAAGAAGTCAGTTGGTTGTCTAAACAGCCGGATATAGTCTCTATTAGTGACACCGGAGTAATAAGAGGTCTAAAAGCCGGAGAAGCAACATTAGTGGTTACAGCTAGAGATGTAAGAAGCGATGGTAGCCACGTCTTTACTACTGCAAAAGTAAAAGTCGTTTCAGCTGATTTAACGATTACAGGAGCTAAGGACGCTATAGTCGGTGAGAAAGTACCCTTCGAAGCTAGTTATGAGCCCTTTGATGAAACCATAATTGGCTACGAATGGTCCATCAAACCAGGGGCGAATTCAGCCAATGCTACAATAACTAAAAATACCGATCCATCTATTGGAAGTAAAGCAACCTTGCTGGCTAATCGATCTGGATCAGTGACAATTGTGGCCACAGTCAAAACTGATCGGAAGCCTAACGGTGCTATCTATTCAAAAGAACATACCGTTACAATTACAAATCCTGTTCGTGAGATACAAATTAATGGGGATTCTTTTGTGAACATCGGAAATGAAATACCGTTAAATGTGTCTGTCGTTCAACCTGTAGAGAATTCCGATCCGGTTGAATACGTGTGGAGCATAGAAGGTAACGGCAGCGATTGTGCAACAATCGTATTGACTCCAGATAACAAAGCTATAAAGTTAAAAGGCAATGTGTACACCGAATCAGTTAGGGTTAAAGTGCTGATAATAGGCTCCTCTCCTATTATTGAAGCCTATAAAGACATAAAAATAGGGATTAAATTAACTCAGCTGACCTTGCCTAAACCATTTAGGATAGGCGTTGGAACTTATAACGCTAGAGATTTATTTAATGACGGACTTCAGGTTTGGCCAACTAGTTTGAAGAAGAATGAATTTAAAGACAAGCTGCTCTGGACAAGTAGCAATGCAGCGATCTTAACCGTATCTCCTGATGGTTTAGTAACCGGACTGAAGAAAGGAAAAGCCACGGTTACGGTTGCTTTTTCTGAGGACCCTACAATTAAAGACTCTGTGGAGATCACTGTAGAGAACGAGGATCGTTACTAAAAAACAAAACCCCCGAAACGCAGCCTATACTACGTTTTGGGGGTTTTTCATATTATATTCTAGGCTACTCCAACTGCATGTCTTCTACGCTAATATTTATAGTCTTTACACGGGGAAGTCCAGCCTTTTGATGCTCAAAGATCTGATCGTTATAAGCTGCTTTAAATCGTATTAAATTGCTGCTGTTGTCTATTCCAATTTCATTATCTTTCCCAAATGCTATTCCTCGAACAGCATTTATAGTAAGATTTCCTTTCGCAAAGAATCCACCACTCAGCGAAAATATAGATCCTACGCCATATAAATCTGCATCAGAGTCTGTATAGAAGAATGCTTCTAGCTGAGTAGGAGTATTACTAAATGCGGCCAAGCGATTAATAAGTATAGGCCCACTGGAAATTAATACCAGTTCCTTACCACCCAATCCTTGAAGTGTTGCATCTTCTACCAATGTGGTATGTTCGGGAATCCCATTAATAGTCGAAGATGCTTTGAGTACAAACATAGTGGAGTCAATCTGAACGTTGCCCCGAATCTCTACCTTTCCAGTCACCAACATATTAGCACGTATTTGTATAGGTTGTGGATTACCATAATTATCAATGATTAGATTTCCATCTACAATCAGCCACTTTCGAGCTGATGTTGAGTTTTTATCATCCTCTGAATATAAGATACCTGGAAAGTCGCCACTGCCGTCCAAACTCAAATCCCCTTTATAAATTACAGATTTGCTTGGATGCTTTATGATGTTTACTTTTGCATTGTATTCATTCATCTTCTCATTAAATGTCGCTAGCGATTCAGATGAATCATCCTGAAGAACTGGCTTCATCAGGTCACTCTGAATAACCGCATCAAAAGTATTAAGATTCATACCCATTAAATAGGATGCTAAGTTCCCCTCAGTCAGCTTATTCCGAATCATAGTTCTGTTAGCTCCAGGGCCTATTGCCTCAGCTACTTTATCTATAAAAGAACTTTCCACATTAACTTCTACAAAGGTTCGACGGCTTCTTATACCCACCTTATCCAGAGGAATCTTACCTACCATAGATGTTTCTTTGGTGATTTCTGAACCTTTTATCTCACTATTATTTTCCTGTCGATAAATCAGCTTATCAAGTGATTGCACATGTGCCTCACCATCTAATTCAAATGGATTGGATACAAGGGTGTGAAATTTATTTTTATACGTATACTCGGCCTTCTCACTGATAATTAGCTTATCTCCTGCGTATATATTTCCAATAATTGAAGGAGCCCCATTAATCGTAAGATTCTTTTCTGAGCCTAAAGTGTATTTTAGAAAATCGGGGAAAGTATCAATAAATATTCTTTGCTTAAGATTACGTTTAACTCCGTTCACTTCGGCTTCTGACGTAATGGACACTATGTATTTGGCTGACTTTCCGTTCTTCAGCATTTGCCCCTTTTTATAATCGATATCAGTGATTATCCCGCTTGCGTTAACTAAGTTAGTGCTTGCATTAAGACCTGAGGAGATAGACTCCAAATATTTCTCAATAGCCAGATCCAGTTCTTCTGGACTCATATCCACATTACCTTGCACCTTCTTATTTAGGCTAGATGTAATATAAGCCACAGCCTCATCAAGCGTTTTTTCAGCTAAATGCAGACTTTGTACATCATTTTTTCGCGTCTCTGTTCGCTTTGCGCCCCCCATTGTTGCACTCATTACACTTAGCCCCAGGATAGTGAGAAGTAGTAGAATAAACATTACTAATACCAGTGCCGAGCCCTTCTCTTCTTTCATTATGTAATACCTCCTAGAAACCAAATTTGCTCACCATCTCAATATCGTATATCCTTCCATCATAGTACTGTGTTAAAAGGAGCTTTATATCGACTAGCCCACTCCCACAAGGGGTACCCAGCTTACAGTCCATACCATTTGAATTTTTAGAGACAATCGTAGAACCCGTAAGATCTGAATCTATCGATGTGCGAGGATCGGTTACAGTGCTATTAATAGTTAGCTTGGTAATGAGGTTGTCCTCTCCTTCACCAGGCTGTTCTTTAACGAACTGAATAGTCCGTGAAGAGATCACGCCATCAACATCCTTTATTAGAACCAATCCATTTTCCGTATTTTCTACTTTACTAGGACCAAATACATATAATTCAGTTATAATTGATGACATAATCAAATCTGCTTCTTCACGTAAAGAATTCTCAATTGTTATTTTGTGATAACTTCGAAATCCAAACATTGTCACCGTAGAGATAAGTCCAACAATCATGGAGAAAAGAGTGATCGCGGCTATCATTTCAATTAAGGTAAAGCCCTGCTGATTTATTAAACGGTTAGCGAATCTTTTCATCCGTAATATATCCCTCCACTACCGTTTTATAAGCTTTTCCTCCTGGCCCCCCATTCCCACTAACTTCCACCTCAACAGGTATAAGATAGGGTGCCATTTCAACCTTCCGCTGATCGACCACTCCACTGTCATCCTTTCCCAATCGCATCTCTTGATGAAGCTGGAACTGGTAGCGAATATTAATCTTATACTCGATATTGTTAATGACAGGATTCAGTACATCTGGCAGTGACTTGGAATTAACAAAGATATCGTTGTAAACGCATCTTAGTTGGGTTGTGCATTCTGAAGCCCCGATGAGGGGTACCCCTTTGCCATCTTCTAATAGTTTTTGATGTTCTACTGGATCTGTTATAAAATAATCACTCATCTTCTCAAAATCCTGCTTCTCCACATAAAACAGCGCGTTCCGCGCTAAATTGACCATAATTGTCTTGTTCTGGTTCGATTTAGAGTAACTCATGGCGTTTGTAAAGTAAGACGTAAGTACCAGTGAAACTATCGATAAGATCACAATAGCGGCCAGCACTTCGATCAATGTAAATCCATTTTCCTGCTTTAGGCCTGATTTCATCCTACTTTTTTCCTCCCGCCTATGAAAATAATTTCGCATTTGCACGTTTCTTCCTTATTTTTCTACTTCCATTATATTCTCTCATATCGAGCTACAGCAATCCTCAAAACCCTTATAATTCAGATATTTCTACAATATCTCTCACTTTTGGTCTATGCTATGATTTGGAAAGAGAGGGGATGTGTCAAATGGCTTTAATAGAATGCAAATTTTATTCGGAAGCGCTAGAATTGAATACCTCAATGACTGTAATTCTGCCGCAAAAAACAACCACACAAATCGGGATGAGCAACGTGACTAGAGGCGAACTTCACCCTACGCTATATTTGCTGCACGGTTTGTCAGACGATGACTCGATCTGGCTGCGCCGGACTTCTATAGAACGATATGTAGCAGAGATGGGGATAGCTGTAGTAATGCCGAATGTACACCGCAGTTTCTATACAGATATGGCGGTTGGCGGTCGTTATTGGACCTTTATTAGTGAGGAGCTTCCGATGCTGGCGCGTTCATTCTTCCCGTTATCGGATAAACGCGAGGAAAACTTTGTAGCCGGGTTATCCATGGGTGGTTATGGAGCGATCAAGCTGGGACTGCGTAAACCGGAGTCTTTTGCAGCGGCAGCTAGTTTGTCGGGAGCACTGGATATGGCGCATAATTTTATGAACGGGGAAAATCCAAACGTCAGAAGCAAAGAATACGAAATGATTTTCGGAAAAGAAGATATCGCCGGAACGCCCGAAGACCTTTTATGGTTGCTTGAGGAAGTAAACCACTCCACGGGACCAAAGCCAGCGTTGTATCAATGCTGTGGCACAGAAGATTTCCTATATACCGATAACTTGACATTCCGCGATGCCTGCCAAGCAACCTCACTTTCTTTAACCTATGAGGAAGGTCCAGGGACTCATGAATGGGGCTATTGGGATACCAAGATCCGTGATGTACTGGCATGGCTGCCGTTAAGTAATAATTAGCTTTTTCTAATAGACAACAAAAAGGTGCAGCCATAAGCTACACCTTAATATCTGTGCTATGCAGATTGCCCTCTTCGGAGGGTTCTTTTGTTGCCTTATGCCTTTTATTTAGTGATCTTTTTAAATAATCCTGTCTGTTCCGTAATCCCCTTTTCCGCAGCAAATCTTTCAATACTCGATGCACCAAAGAATCCGTCTATGCCTTCTGTCCGTTCAATTACGTACGCCGCATCTTCCGGCTCTGCAATCGGTCCACCGTGGCAAATCACCATAATATCTGGATTTACTGCTTTCCCTGCCTTAATAATCGCTTCGATTCTTTCTACACAATCATCCAATGTCAGGGCCGTCTTCGCTCCAATTGTACCTTTAGTAGTCAATCCCATATGTGCCACCAAAATATCTGCGCCTGCTTCTGCCATGGCTTTTGCTTGCTCAGGATCAAATACGTAAGGAGTTGTGAGCATATCCAATTCATGCGCTGCTCTAATCATATCTACTTCTAAACCATATCCCATCCCGGTCTCTTCCAGGTTCTGTCTGAATACGCCATCGATCAAACCAACGGTTGGGAAGTTTTGCACGCCGCTAAAACCTTGATCCTTAAGCTGTTTCAAATACACCTCCATCACTCTAAAAGGGTCCGTTCCACACACGCCTGCTAGAACAGGAGTATTTTTCACAACAGGTAATACTTCAGAGCCCATTTCGACTACGATTTGGTTGGCGTCTCCATAAGATAGTAGCCCTGCCAATGATCCACGACCTGCCATTCTGTATCTTCCTGAATTATAAACAATTAGCATATCCGCTCCGCCAGCTTCACTGCTCTTTGCAGTAATCCCTGTACCGGCTCCCACGCCTAAAAGAATTTTTCCATTTGCTACTTCTTCTCTAAACTTCTCCATGATTTCAGTTCTTGTATTTTTGTTCATGTGAAACGCCTCCATCATTAATTAAATGTTCTGTGTTAGTGTTATTTGCTCATGAGATCTATTAGCTTCTGTGCGGCAGCTTCTGCAAACTCCACATCATTAATGGCACAATCCATTTCGATAACCTCTACAACATTTCTGTTTACACCATTTCTTAAGGTATCAAATAACATTTGATCTTCCTCTACCCCATAAAAAGCTTCCCCTGCGACATCAATGCCAGATATCCCTTTAAGCGGCAGCATTAACACCGTTTTCTCTTTGGCCATATTTAATTTCTCGACAAGCTTTTTGCCGATGGCTTCATTTTCTTCTACTGTTGTTCTCATCAAAGTAACTGTAGGGTTATGCTTATAGAATTTATGTCCAGCAAATTTCTCGGGTACCGTATCATAAGGACCAAAGTTACACATATCAAGCGCACCTACCGACACAACCTGTGGAATATGATGTTTTCCAGCAGCTTCTAACCGATGAGGTCCAGCATTTAGCACACCACCAATAATTTCGTCCGCCCATTCTGTTGTGGTCAGATCCAATACACCTTCAATAAAACCAGCCTCGATTAGTGCTTCCATGGACTGGCCACCTACACCTGTTGCATGGAATACAAGCACTTCATATCCTCTAGCTTCAAGATAGTTACGGGCTGCCGTCACACAGGGGGTTGTTACCCCAAACATTGTTGTAGCTACTAATGGTTTTTTCTCTATCACTTGTTTATTCTCAAATTTAAGCATACCGGCGATGGCGAAGGCTGCATTCGTAAAAATCTTCGTCGAAATGGAGTTCAGTCCTGCAACGTCTACTACAGATGGCATCATGACAATATCACTAGTGCCTACATATGGAGCAGTATTCCCTGAAGCTACGGTCGAAACCATCACTTTTGGTACACCAATAGGCAGTGCCCGCATACCAGGAGTGACAAGCGAGGTACCTCCAGTACCCCCAAAGGAGATAATGCCATCAAACTTGCCTTGCTTATATAATTCAGGTACTAATTTTTCCATACCTTTAGCTAATAATTCTGTCGCTAACGCTCTATCTTTCTTGACAACGAGCTCGTCTATACTTACACCCGCGGCTGCTGCTACTTCTCGGTTAGAGATATCCGGTGTAAAAGTGGGCTCAAACACACCCGTATGAATCGTAAACGTACCTAACTCCAAGCTTTCAAGCAAATTTTTAATGTAGAGATATTCTTCACCCTTGGTATCAAAAGTTCCGGCAATGGCAATCGTCTTCATTTCTTCAACCTCCTCTTCAGATATCTGCAACAAGTATAAATGCCTTCGGCGTCCTTTTGAGGACGGCAAGCGTTTAAACGAGAAATATAAGGATAATGTATAATGTGAAACTTATACTTTCTTATATTTCAAAAAAGCATGATCAACTTATGAGTTAATCATACTTCTTTGAATTATGAATGAAAACGCTTTTATGTCTTATGTTTTTGTGTTTATGTTAGATTTATATTGTTTGGGAGAATAACCTTTATACTTCTTAAACATTTTGCTAAACTGCGCATAGTCTTGGTAGCCAACTAATGGCGCCAGCTCAGATAACTGGATAGGGTCTCTATGTAATATTTCCGCTGCCTTATCCATCCGAAATTGCACGAGATACGTTTGGAAGCTGCAGCCTACTTTTTTGGTAAACAAGCTACTTAAGTAACTTCGGGATACATGGGCCACCTTAGCTAAATCTGCAAACAAAATCTCATTCCTATAATTTTGAGCTATGTATTCTTTTACAAATTCAACATAATCATAGTGCTTGGTGATGCCGTCTAACATTTTGACCATAAAATCATCTTCATCCAGCGTCCCCGATACTTTAAAAGCTTTGGTTATATTCGTAATGGACTTCTCCGAGGGAATTCTTTCAAAAGCAGAGCCCCCGATATACCCCATCAAGTTTTGATTATTACTGTACATATACTGCACATCAATTGGCGTTTTCACGGGACCACCATACACCAATTTAATTAAATCTGGCTTTAGCGCATTGCATCTATTAAAAATCTTGTCCGCCTTAGCCTTGGCAGCTTCCAGAGAGAATACCTTCCTGGCTCCTAATAATCCCCCTTCCGTTAAGCCTAAATGTGCACAAATCACATCCGCTCCAGCTTCTATCATCTGAGCAGCTTGAGTTTCGTCAAATACAAAGGCTATGGTAAACAAATCTTTTTCATGGGCAATCCTTATAGCTTCTACTTCGAGTAGATAACCATTTCCCTCTTCTTCCAGCGCTTCTCCAAATTGACCATCTATCAAGCCAACCGTGGGGTAATTATTAATTCCGGAAAATCCCTTATTCTTTATTTCACTGATATAGCTCTCCATATCTTTTGTCGGATCGGTTGCATTAAGGCCAAAAATAATAGGAATGTCTCTTACCAAAGGGATGATCTCCCTAGATGCAAAGTCCATCACCATATCATTGCTATTACAAAAAGGCAAAATCCCAGCAAGAGAGCTCCTCCCCATCTGGCGGAATTTACCCGAATTTAACATCAGTAGAAAATCAGCACCACCCTGCTTCGCATACTTTGCGGTTATTCCAGCACCTGTGGCTACTCCAATAATATGATTGCCCAGCTCTAATTGGGATCTAAGCTCGTCTAGGATTTGCTCTCTACTCATACTTACGCCCCCTCCTATCCCTACTCTAAGGATAACCGTAAAGAACACTGCGAATCCAGTTATGTTGTACTTAGAGCCCTTTTAGATAAAAAAATCCCGCCTGCGACCTATAACAGTCTGAGGCGAGATTCGGTATTGATACGGTTTACAATATAGCGTCACCGTGTTTTACAACCCATTCATTAGCTTCGTGCAGTGCCTGCTCCGCGCGTTCGATTGCAGCTTTCACCTGAACAGTAGCTGTGCCGCCATAAACGTTACGGGCGTTAACTACCGCTTCCGGTTGAAGAACAGCATAGATATTCTCGTCAAACAGCGGTGAGAATTGCATGAACTCTTCCAACGTCAGATCCAGCAGGAACTTGCCTTCGTTAATGCAGTAGAGCACTGTTTTTCCGATGACTTCATGTGCTTGGCGGAAAGGAAGACCTTTGCCTACCAAGAAGTCGGCGATATCCGTTGCATTCGAGAAGTCCGTGTTCACGGCTTCACGCATACGCCCCTTGTTCACCTTCATGGTGGAAATCATCGGCGCGAACAATTGCAGCGCACCAGTCAGCGTAGTAACAGTATCGAACATGCCCTCTTTATCTTCCTGCATATCCTTGTTGTACGCTAGTGGCAAAGATTTCAGAACAGTCAGCAAGCCAACCAGGTTGCCGTATACACGACCTGTTTTGCCCCGTACCAATTCTGGTACATCCGGGTTCTTCTTCTGCGGCATAATGCTGCTGCCTGTACAGAAAGCATCATCCAGTTCTACAAAGCTGAACTCTGTACTGCTCCACAGCACCAATTCCTCACTAAGTCTGGAAAGGTGGGTCATTACAAGGGCTGCATTCGCCAAGAACTCCACGATGAAATCGCGGTCGCTGACAGCATCCAGACTGTTCTCATATACACTGTCAAAGCCCAGTTGTTCCGCTACAAAATGGCGGTCAATCGGGAAGGTCGTTCCCGCAAGCGCTCCTGCTCCGAGCGGCAGAACGTTGATCCGTTTGTAGCTGTCCGTCAAACGCTCCGCATCGCGGCGGAACATGGAGACGTAAGCAAGCAAGTGGTGAGCAAAGAGGATCGGTTGTGCCCGCTGCAAATGCGTGTAACCAGGGATGATCGTCTCTACATTGTCTTTAGCTTGCTCGATCAAAGCTTCCTGCAATTCATGCAGCAAGCTAACTAGCTCAACTACACGGCCACGTAAATATAGATGCATGTCCGTTGCCACCTGATCGTTACGGCTGCGTCCTGTGTGCAGTTTACCACCGACCGGACCGATTTCCTCGATCAGATGTTTTTCAATATTCATATGGATGTCTTCATCCGCTACGGAGAAAACAACCTCACCAGCGTTAACCTTGTCCAATACTTTGTTCAGACCTTGCTTAATCGTCTCCACATCTTCTTGTGGAAGGATTCCGCATTTGCCCAGCATCGTGACATGCGCCAGACTGCCTTGTACATCTTCTTTAGCCAAAGCCTTATCAAATCCAATGGAAGCCGTATATTCCTCCACCAGTTTGTTCGTTCCTTTAGTAAACCGTCCGCCCCAAAGCTTGCTCACCTATAGTTTCCTCCTCTTGGACGCCAGAGGGCCGCTCCTATCCTGACGGGAGGAACGGCCTTCGGAATGCCCGTTTAAGTTTATGTTATCGTTCTATTTCGAAGCTCCATTTACACCTGTAGAAACTTTAAGGCGCAATGCGTTCAAGTGGATAAAACCAGTTGCATCCCCTTGATCATAAGCTTGTGTAGGATCAGCTTCCATCGTTGCAATCTCAGGATTGTACAGGCTGACCGGGCTCTTCACTCCAGCGCCAATGATGTTGCCTTTGTACAGTTTAAGACGAACAGTACCCGTTACATTTTGTTGGCTCTGTGTTACAAGAGCTTGCAGTGCAATACGCTCTGGTGCGAACCAGAAACCGTTATACACCAAAGTGCTGTAACGAGTGATCAGGCTGTCACGCAGGTTCATCACTTCACGGTCCATCGTGATGGATTCCATTTTGCGATGAGCGACGAACAGGATGGTTCCACCCGGAGTCTCATACACACCGCGACTCTTCATGCCGACAAAACGGTTCTCAACCATATCCACACGTCCGATACCGTGTTTTCCGCCTAGCTCGTTCAGTTTATCCATCACTTGCAGTGGGGATAAGGACTCACCATTCAGGGCTACGCAGTCTCCCTTAACGAAATCGAGTTCCAAATATTCCGCTTCATCCGGAGCATCTTCAGGAGCGTTGCTCAGTAGGAACATTCCTTTGTTCTCCGGTGCACTTGGATCAAACCAAGGATCTTCCAATACGCCGCTCTCATAGCTGATATGCAGCAGGTTACGGTCCATCGAATACGGCTTAGCCGCAGATGCTTGTACAGGAATATCATTAGCTTCCGCATAAGCGATCATTTCCGCACGGCCTGGGAATTGATTGCGGAATTCTTCCAGACGCCAAGGTGCGATTACCTTGATGTCTGGTGCCAAAGCAGCTACACCAAGCTCAAAACGGACTTGGTCATTCCCTTTGCCTGTCGCGCCGTGTGCGATAGCTGTTGCACCTTCAGCGATGGCGATATCCACCATGCGTTTAGCGATCAGCGGACGAGCAATACTAGTTCCAAGCAAGTACTGACCCTCATAGAGTGCGCCGGATTGGAACATTGGGTAGATGAAATCGCTAGCGAATTCATCGCGCAGGTCATCGATGTATACTTTCGATGCGCCGGTTGCTAGTGCTTTTTCTTCCAGACCGTCGAGCTCTTCCTTCTGGCCGATATCGGCTGTGAAGGCGATGATCTCCGCGTCATAGGTTTCTTTAAGCCATTTCAAAATAACGGATGTATCTAGTCCGCCGGAATAGGCGAGTACAATTTTTTCTTTAGCCATGGTGTGGCAACTTCCTTTCGTGTGGGCTATATAAATTAAAATAACCGTGCTCTCGCTAGCACTTTAACGATTATTCGCAACTACGCTGAATGTTTGGACTTCCGGTCGCTGTTATCATCAGATTTCTTTTATTTCAAACCGCATTATGCGGATGAAATCTGATGATAAAGGCGAACGCTACGCTCCTACAGTTCCAAAAATTCCGCTCCATTACTCCATCGTCCAAAACCTAACTTCGCCCAACATTAATTCAATTTATATAGTGATTTATATTTTATATTATTTAAATTCCTTAACTCATCAGCGCAGCCATTAAAGCTTTTTGCGCATGCAGGCGGTTCTCAGCCTGATCAAAGATCACCGAGTTAGGGCCGTCAATCACACCTGTGCTGACCTCTTCCTCACGGTGGGCTGGCAGGCAGTGCAGGAAAAGATAATCGCTCTTCGCGCCTTTTACAAGCTCCTCATTGACCTGATAGTCTTTGAATGCCGCTTCACGCGCCTTTTGCTCCTCTTCGAAGCCCATGCTCGCCCACACATCCGTATAGATGACGTCAGCGTCTTGCACAGCTTCTTGCGGGCTGTGAGTGACCACAATCTTCGCTCCGGTTTCCTTAGCGATCTCACGAGCTTCTGCTACAACCGCTGCATCCGGCTCATAACCTTCCGGTCCAGCGATAGATACGTCCACACCCAGCTTAGCTCCGCCAATCATTAAGGAATGCGCCATATTGTTGCCATCGCCGATGTAAGCCAGCTTCAGGCCTTTGAGCTTTCCTTTGTGCTCATATATCGTTTGGTAATCCGCCAGCACTTGGCAAGGATGCGCCAGATCGCTGAGGCCGTTGATTACAGGAATAGAAGCATAACGAGCCAGATCCACTACTTTGTCATGACCGAAGGTACGGATCATAATACCGTCGAGGTAACGCGACATTACTTGTGCTGTATCTCCAACGGTTTCACCGCGTCCAAGCTGAATGTCATTTTTGCTCAAGAAAAGGGCATGCCCTCCAAGCTGATACATTCCAACTTCAAACGACACGCGCGTACGAGTAGAGGATTTTTCAAAAATAAGACCGATTGTCTTCCCTTTCAGCGGCTGGAATTCTTCGCCATTTTTCTGCTTCTTCTTCAGCTCAATCGCAGAATCTATTAAGTACGTAATTTCTTCCGGGCTGTAATCGTTCAGCTCCAGTAAATCACGGCCTTTCAGTTGCTGTGCAATGGTGATCTTATTACTCTGTACGCCCTGACTCATGAGCTTACCTCCCCGTTTGCTTGTTTAGCATAAGTATGAATGAGTTCGGATAGGATGTCCACCGCCTGGTCGATCTCCTCTTTGCTTACATATAGATTAGGCAGCAGGCGAAGGACATTAGGACCCGCAGTCACGAACAACAGGCCTTTCTTTTGTCCAGCCAATACAATATCGCCCGCTGGTGATTGACATTCAATCCCGATCAACAGTCCTTTACCACGGATATCCTTCACAAAAGAACAGTCCGCCAGCTTCTCTTTCAAAAGACCTGTCAGGTACTTACCCATTTCTTCGGCACGTTGTGGAAGCTCATCCTCCAGCATCGTTTCAATCGTCGCTGCCATAACCGCTGTTGCGAGCGGTGTTCCCCCGAAGGTGGACGCATGGCTGCCCGGTGAGAAAGCTTCACGCAAATAGCCTTTGCCAAGCATTAAGCCTGCTGGAAACCCACTAGCAATCCCCTTAGCCAAGGTGAAAATATCCGGTTCAATTCCATAATGCTGATGAGCGAACAGCTTGCCTGTACGTCCCATACCGGTCTGTACTTCGTCTACAATTAGAAGCAGTCCGTGTTTCTCACATAGCGCCACAACAGCGTTCAAGAACTCAGGTTCTACCTCAAGCACGCCACCCTCTGCAAGTACCATCTCCAGCATAATAGCAGCTGTGTGATCGCCAATAGCAGCCTCTAACGCTGGGAGATCATGCAAAGGTACAGTCTTAAAGCCTGCTGGAAGCGGCAGGAAGCCTTCTTTTACCTTTTGCTGACCTGTAGCAGTCAGTGTAGCTAGCGTACGACCATGGAAAGATTGTTCAAACGTAATGATTTCATAACGATCAGCACCCTTTACCTTCTGGTGGTAACGGCGAGCCAGCTTAATAGCAGCCTCATTCGCTTCTGCCCCACTATTGCAGAAAAATACTTGATCAGCGCAGCTATTCTCTGTCAAAAGATTTGCAACTTTGTCCTGTCCCGGAATATGGAACAGGTTCGAGACATGCCAGAGCGTGTCAATCTGATCCTTCAGCTTCGCACCGACTTTTTCAGGAGCATGACCTAGACTGGTCACAGCTAATCCACTTGTAAAATCAAGATACTTATTGCCCTTATCATCCCATACCCAGGTGCCCTTGCCTTTAACTAAGCTAAGATCATATCTGGCGTAAGAAGGGAATACCGCGCTAAGCTTGCCTGCTGCAACATCCGGTGTACCTGATCCTACGGTATCGGTCTGCTGTGCCCCTGCTTGCGAATCCAATTCCGTTTGTGTAAGCTTGCTCATTCTAAGTCACTCTCCCATCTTGTGCTCCTGTGTACCAGGCTGCACCTCTAAATGATATTCATCTATGATTCTACGAACGAATAATACGTGTGCCTATCGCTTCACCTTGCAGTACTCGGCTAAGCACCCGCGGTTCTTTTCCATCCACAATAATAACCTCTGAAACGCTGCCTTGAATGCAATCGATAGCTGCCCGTACTTTTGGGATCATGCCGCCGTAGATTTCTCCACTTTCGATTAAGGCTTCGATTTCCTGTACGGTAACGGATGGAAGTACAACCTTTTGGCCTTCCACCGTACTCATAATGCCAGGGACATCTGTGACTACGATCATTTGGGGAGACTCTACATAAGAAGCGACTGCCCCTGCTGCTGTATCTGCGTTAATATTGTAGCGCTGACCTGCAGCATCAACTCCGATAGGCGCAATGACTGGGATATAACCCATGCCAATAATTCCGGTTACAATCTCAGCCTTTACTTCTGTTACTTCTCCTACCAAACCTACTTCAGCGCTATTAGCTACAGGTCTAGCAGTAATCATATTTCCATCAATGCCGGATAGCCCTAGAGCTAGACCGCCACTTTCTTGAATTCGTCTTACAATCGCCTTGTTAATGCTCCCTGCCAACGTCATCTCAACGACATCTAGCACGGCTTCAGTAGTTACTCGCAGACCGTTCACGAAGCTGCTTTCAATGCCCAATTTTGCTAGATTCTCTGAAATAGCTGGCCCTCCGCCATGAACAATTACAGGCTGAATGCCATCCTGCTGCAAATCTCGCAAATCCTCGAAAAAAGAGTCAGGAAGCGCCGCCAGCGTACTGCCGCCGCATTTCATCACAAACAATCCACTGCCATCTAATGCATCTATAAGTTCAAGCTCGCTGTTTAGCGTCATATGATCGGTATCCTTCCCTTGTGGGCTTAAAGCCGTCACAAATTAGGTACGATATGCAGCGTTAATCCGCACATAATCGTAAGTTAGGTCACAGCCCCAAGCTGTAGCCTTTCCGGTTCCATCATGCAAATCTACAGTGATCAGCACAGTTTCACTTTTTTGCAAATAGGCCAAAGCTTTTTCCTCGTCAAATGCAACTGGCTTCGAGTGCAAGAGCACCTCAATCTCACCTAACGAAATATTTACACGTTCTGGCGATACTGGCACACCCGCGCGTCCAACCGCTGCAATAATTCGTCCCCAGTTCGCATCCGCTCCAAAAATAGCAGATTTCACTAGACTAGAACCCACCACCGTCTTGGCAATCGCTGCTGCCGCCTCATCATGAACAGCCCCATTCACTTGCACCTCGATCAGGTGAGTCGCACCTTCGCCATCCCGCGCAATCGCTTTGGCAAGCGTCTGGCAGACATACGTGAAGCCAGCGGCAAAAGCGTCCCAATCCGGATGAAGCCGAGTCAGCTTCTCATTACCTGCAAGCCCACTAGCCATCGAAACTAGCATATCATTCGTGCTTGTATCTCCATCAACTGTAATCATATTAAAAGTAACGTTCGTAGCAGAACGAAGTAGACTGTGTAAATCCTCCGCTGAAATATCAGCATCTGTAGTCATAAAACCGAGCATGGTAGCCATGTTAGGATGAATCATCCCGGAGCCCTTCGCGGCTCCAGCAATAATAACTTCTACACCACCAACAAGCACCTTTACGGCAACCTCTTTTTTAACTAAATCAGTTGTAAGGATGGCCTGACAGAATTCTTCCGCTCCAGCAGCCCCACCGTCCAGCTTCTCTGGCAGTGCAGTAATACCACTACGTACGCAATCCATCTTCAGCAGCTCACCGATCACACCAGTCGAAGCGACAGCAACATCATTAACCTCTACGCCCAAATGTTGAGCCGCAGCAGCGCGCATCTCATAAGCATCGGCCTCACCTTGTTCACCTGTGCAGGCATTAGCATTCCCGCTGTTCACGATTACCGCCTGCAACGTTCCGTTCAAAAGACTTTCCCGTGTCACCTTCAGAGGAGCCGCTTGAAAAACATTCGTCGTATACACAGCTGCCGCCGTTGCCGGAACCTCGCAGACAATCACTCCGAGATCGTTGCGATCTGTTTTTTTCAGACCACAGTGCAGTCCTCCGGACTTAAAGCCTTTAGGTGAAGTAATGCTGCCACCTTCCAAGGTAGTAAATAATTCAATCTCGCTCATGTTATTTGTACCGCTGATCCTTATGGATACACAGGTGTGTAGCCGAGGCCAAGGGTTTCCTCCCATCCCATCATCAAATTAAGGTTCTGTATTGCCTGACCTGCCGCACCTTTTACAACGTTATCAATGACGGAGACGATCGTCACCCGCCCTGTACGAGCATCTGTTGCAAATCCGATATCACAATAATTAGAGCCGCTAACTTCTTTTGTCGCTGGAATCACACCTGCATCGCGCACCCGCACATAAGGTCTGCCCGCATAATATTCACGATATAAATTCACAAAATCCTGCTCCGTATAATTGCCCGTCATTCCTGCATACATTGTACTCATAATGCCTCGGCTCATCGGCACGAGATGTGTGGTGAACGTTACGGTTACCTTTTCTCCAGCAATCTCCGTGAGTGTCTGCTCGATTTCTGGTATATGTTGATGTTTATTTATTTTATAAGTTTTTAAGTTCTCGTTTATCTCTGCATAATGCACCATCAGACTCGTTCCGCGTCCTGCTCCGGTAACCCCGGATTTGGCATCAATAATAATACTGTCATGCTTAATCCAGCCTGCCTGAATCGCAGGAATTAGTCCAAGAAGTGTAGCCGTAGGATAACAGCCTGGATTAGATATAAAATCAACCCCAGCCACTCGCTCTCCGAACACCTCACAAAGTCCGTAAACAGCCTTCTCTAGATACTCATCAGCCGGAGCCGTATGTTTATACCAGTGTTCATACTCTGCGCCATCCTTCAATCGGAAATCACCGGATAGATCTACGACCTTTAGTCCAGCTTCCAGCAGCTGCGGCACCAGCTTTGCACTTACACCAGACGGTGTAGCCGTAAAAACCACATCCGCCCGCTCAGCCATCTGCGCCGGATCAACGCCATCCAGCCTTCGGTCAATAATGCCCGTCAAATGAGGAAACCCTTCCTCTATCGCATCCCCTGCACTTGATGAGGAAATCACCGAAGTAATCTCTACCTTAGGATGACTTTGTAGTAGCCGAATCAGCTCTACGCCTCCATAACCCGTTGATCCAACAATCGCCGCCCTCAGCTTGCCTTCCACTGTCATCCCCACTTCCTGCTTATCATGAATATATTATTTAATATAATGCATACCGTCTTAGAAATATGTATTATTATACATCCCAATTAATATAAATACAACATATTATGTGAACTTTATTTCCTCCTAAATATAACCTCATTTACAAAAAAAGAGAAGCGCCGCCTCCCCCGTAGGTGAGATTACGCTTCCCTTTTAAACCCTTCGCCCAGCACTTCATGAGCTTCGGTAATAATCACAAATGCACTTGTATCTACAGATTGGACAATCGCTTTCAGTCTCGACACTTCATTCTGGCCTACCACTACCATCAGAACGGTACGTGCATCACCAGTATACCCGCCATGTGCGTCCAGCTTCGTCAGACCACGATCTAAATCATTTAATATCGCTTCAGATATTTCTTCCGTCTTGTCAGAGATTATGTACGCAACCTTCGTATAACGAAAGCCTACCTCTATCGCGTTAATGGCCTTACCTGTCACAAATAATCCGATCAGCGCATACAGTGCTTGCTCCATACCGAGTATAAATGCAGCTAACACAATGACTGTCCCGTCTAGCAGCACTACAGAAATCGAGAAGCTGAGACCGGATATCTTTTGAATAATCTGCGCCAAAATCGTGAGTCCACCTGTCGATCCACGTCCACGGAACACAAGACCTAGTCCCACTCCGACACAGATACCGCCATAAATGGAGGCTAAGAGTGGATTGGTTGTAGGTGCAGGTAAATCTTTCGTCACAAGGATGAACAACGGCAGTACAAAACTCCCAAGCAGTGAGCGTACTCCATATTGCTTACCTAGGAAAATTACCCCGAGCACAAACAGTGGAATATTAAGTGCCCATTGCGTGTAAGCCGGTTCAGCTCCAAACCAGGCTTCAGCCAATACAGACAGACCGGATACACCACCAGAAGCAATATGATTCGGCAGAAAAAAGAGATTAAACCCCAGCGCTGTCACTAACGAACCGAGCAGAATTAGCGTTGTATCCACTACATGTCGGAGTGGTCCATTTAGAGGAATTAGTGGGGGTTTATTACGTGAATTGATTTTTTGCATTTCAAGGCGCTCCTTAAAGTGTCATCTTGCTTTACGTAAGAAGAAACGGGTACACCATCCATATCAAAGAATGGGATCCGTTTCCTCAAAAAATCAATATAAAGATAGTATGGAGTAACCTTATACTTTCCTATATTCCCGAAAAAATCCCTTAGTCCGCCTCAATCTTGATCTGGCTACGTAAGTAACCATCAATGAATGCATCCAGGTCTCCGTCCATGACTGCACCCACATTCCCTGTTTCTACGGAAGTGCGGTGATCCTTGACCATGTTATACGGATGAAATACATAGGAGCGAATCTGACTGCCCCAGGCAATATCGGATTGCTCGCCGCGAATCTCATCCAAGTGCTGCTGCTGTTCTTGCAGCTTGCGCTCATACAGCTTGGAACGCAGCATTTTCATCGCTTGCTCACGGTTTTTGATCTGTGAACGTTCGTTCTGACAGGTTACCACCACACCCGACGGCAAGTGAGTAATCCGTACCGCAGAGTCCGTGGTATTAATATGCTGTCCACCAGCGCCGCTCGCCCGATACGTATCGATTTTCAGATCCTCAGTACGAATCTCAACGTCTACATCATCGGCAATTTCCGGAACGACATCACAGGATACAAAAGAAGTATGCCTTCTGCCCGAAGAGTCAAAAGGAGAAATCCGTACAAGCCGATGGACACCCTTCTCAGCTTTTAGGTATCCGTAGGCGTTGAAGCCTTTAATAAGTAGCGTGACACTCTTAATTCCTGCTTCATCACCCGGTAAATAGTCCAACACCTCAACCTTGAATCCACGTTTTTCAGCCCAGCGCGTGTACATACGCAGTAGCATTTGTCCCCAGTCTTGGGATTCCGTTCCGCCTGCACCCGGATGAAGCTCTAGAATAGCATTCAACTTGTCGTATGGCTGATTAAGCAGCAATTGCAGCTCAAATTCATCCACTTTTCTGCCTAGGCTGCTAATTGTCTCCCCAATTTCTGCCGCCAGATCTGCATCGCCCTCTTCATCCGCAAGCTCTGCCATCATCGCAGCATCATCGTAATCCTGTTGAAGCTTCTCGTATTGATCTACGGAAGACTTCACAGCATTCATCTCGGCGATTACGCTTTGCGCTTGCTCACTATTATCCCAAAATCCTGGAGCCGCCATTTTCTCTTCAAAGTTAGAAATCATCTCTTGCTTAAGATCTAAGTCAAAGAGACCCCCTAAGGTCAGTTAGTTTCTTGCCTATTTCACGCAAATCCTGCTTTACATTTGGTTCTATCATAGGTCACTTCACCTTTCAAAATAGTGTTACGGTCGTCGCTCTATTGGAGATTTAGTGGGATATAGTGATCAAAGTTCGCTTACGCCTTACGGATTATTCTTCCGATCGCTGTTGTTTCCAGATTCCTTGAATGGATAACCGCATCGCGGTTGGAATCCGGAAACAAAGGCGAACGCTACGCTTCTACAGAACAATTCCGCCTGCTCCGCTCCATGATCACCAAACTACTAAAGATCCAAAAAAGCGACTGGGCCGTAAACGGGGGATACCCCCGGGCCCAGCCGCTCTTTATGGATAGTATACCCATGGAAGCGATAATAAGGACTAGATAAATGGCAAGAGCAGAGAAAACCTCAATCAAACACCAACTTTATCTATACCTTAGTTCGCTAAATATGGTGTATTTCTAAATGTTTGTCTTATGCGTTTTGACCGTGGCAATTCTTGTACTTCTTGCCGCTTCCGCAAGGGCAAAGATCATTACGGCCAGTCACAGCCTCAACATGAACCGGACGTTTCTCAACAGGTTCGCTGTTTGTAGAGATCTTGTCTTCATCAATAACGGATTGACGTTCCTGATTCGCTTCGATGTGAGCCTTCATAATATAAGTAGCTACTTCTTCTTGAATCGTAGCAGTCATAGTATTAAACATCTCAAAGCCTTCGAATTGATATTCACGAAGTGGATCCGTACCACCGTAGGCACGCAAGTGAATCCCTTGACGCAATTGATCCATTGCATCAATATGATCCATCCATTTGCTATCTACGGAACGAAGCACGATTACCTTCTCGAATTCACGTACGAGTTCTGAACCCAGACGTTCTTCACGTGCTGCATATTTCTCAAGCACACGTTCGAAAATAAACTCGATAATCTCCTCAGCTTCCTTACCCCATAGAATATCACGGGTCAAAGCACCTTCTTCAAGCAGCTTGCTGTTTACGTAATCAGCAACTTCTTGCAGTTCCCAGTTCTCAGGAATATCATCGCTACAGTGTGCGAGAACGATACGCTCAATTACAGGCTTGATCATTTCAAGCACGATATCTTTAATATTATCGGACTCCAGAATCTCACGGCGTTGTTTATAAATAATTTCACGCTGTTGATTCATCACGTCATCATATTGCAATACGACTTTACGGATATCAAAGTTATTGCCTTCAACACGTTTCTGAGCAGATTCTACAGCACGCGTGATCATGCGGCTCTCAATCGGCTGATCTTCCTCGAATCCGAGACGATCCATCATAGTCAGAACGTTGTCAGCACCAAAACGCTTCATCAGCTCATCGCCAAGCGACAAGTAGAATTGTGTAGAACCAGGGTCACCTTGACGACCCGCACGACCGCGCAGCTGGTTATCAATCCGGCGCGATTCATGACGCTCTGTACCAATGATATGCAGACCTCCAAGATCTGTCACACCTTCACCCAGAACGATGTCCGTACCACGTCCAGCCATGTTGGTAGCAATCGTAACTGTACCTGGCTGACCTGCATGGGTAATGATTTCTGCTTCCGCAGCGTGATGCTTCGCGTTAAGCACTTGGTGTCTAACGCCTTTGCGCTTCAGCATTTCAGAAACGAGCTCTGAATTCTCGATCGACACTGTACCAACCAGGACTGGCTGGTTCTTTTTGTGACGTTCTACGATTTCTTCCACAACAGCCTTGAACTTACCGTTCTCACTCTTGTAGACGACATCCGGCATATCATCGCGCTTGTTCGGCTTATTCGTAGGAACCTGAAGAACTTCAAGACCATAAATCTTCTTGAATTCCTCTTCCTCAGTCTTCGCAGTACCTGTCATACCGCCCAGTTTGCGATACATACGGAAGTAGTTCTGGAAAGTGATCGTAGCAAGAGTCATACTCTCATTCTGTACTTCGATTTCTTCCTTCGCTTCAATCGCTTGGTGCAACCCATCGCTATAACGACGACCTGACATTAGACGTCCTGTAAATTCATCGACAATAACGACCTCACCCTCGTTTACAACGTAGTCTACGTCACGACGCATAATTACATTTGCTTTTAGGGCTTGGACGATATGGTGATTCAAGGTTACATGACTGTGATCATACAAGTTCTCAATACCAAAAGCGCGCTCAGCAGTAGCCACACCTTTTTCAGTCAAGGCTACAGACTTCACCTTAATATCAACTGTGTAGTCTTCTTCAGCCTTAAGCTTTTTCACGAAACGGTCTGCTGAAAAATACAATTCTGTAGACTTCTCAGCTTGTCCGGAAATAATAAGAGGTGTACGTGCTTCATCAATAAGAATAGAGTCCACTTCATCAATAATACAGAAATACAGAGGGCGCTGAACCATTTGCTCTTTATAAAGCACCATGTTGTCACGCAAATAATCGAAACCAAATTCGTTGTTCGTGCCATACGTAATATCGCAGGCATAAGCAGCTTGTTTATCAGCATGGTCCATACCGCTTAGGTTAACCCCAACCGTCATGCCCAGGAAGTTATAGATTTGTGCCATTTGTGCGCTGTCGCGCTGAGCCAAATAGTCATTGACCGTTACAACGTGTACGCCTTTACCTAGCAAAGCATTCAAATACACTGGCAATGTACCTACTAGTGTCTTACCTTCACCAGTCTTCATCTCGGAGATTCGGCCTTCATGCAGAGCCATACCACCAATTAACTGCACATCAAAATGCCGCATACCCAGTGTCCGCTTGGAAGCTTCACGTACGGTTGCAAATGCCTCAGGAAGAATTTCTTCCAGAGTTTCGCCTTTTTCAATACGGGCACGGAATTCTGCTGTCTTCGCTTGTAACTGTTCATCAGATAGCTTTACAAATTCCGGTTCCAATCCATTAATTACATCGACTGTCTTCATGAGACGTTTAACGTCACGATCGTTGGTGTCTCCGAATATTTTCTTTACAAGTCCTAGCATGGTTAACCCCTTTCATGCAACACAGATGGTGGAACCGAGCCCATCCTCACAAAATTGAAAGGGCCATTTATAAATTCGATTCCGCTGCTTCATAAATTGTAACAGTTTGTAAGAGATGCCGCAATACAAGGTGTATCAGCCACATTTTTCAAATATAGTCGCTTATACGCACAAGAGCCCTATTCGCTGCAAGCGAATAGGGGCTCGGTTTAAATTTCTTAGGTTCTGACTAACTCTCGAGGCCCTTTATACTTAGAGCATAACTGGCATCATTGTATCTTAGCCCTGTTCAATCAATCCATATTTACCATCATCACGTTTGTAAACTACGCTTACTTCCGAGGTATCGATATTGGAAAAAACAAAGAAAGTATGTCCTACCATGTTCATTTGAAGAATAGCTTCTTCTACATCCATCGGCTTCATCGTAAAGCGTTTGTTCCGCACAACTTCTAAATCATCATAATCTTGTTCTTCTACAGCAACAGCGGTACTAGCTCCATCCACAAACAGCGTCTTGAGTCCCTCTTGACGGAACTTACGATTGATCTTCGTTTTGTGTTTGCGAATTTGACGTTCCAGCTTGTCCACAACGGCATCTATGGAAGCGTACATGTCATCGCTGCGGTCTTCCGCACGAAGCGTCACACCAGCAAGCGGAATGGTTACTTCCACCGTATGAAGGCCGCGAACTACGCCAAGCGTCACAGACCCTTCAGAGGTAGGGGGTGCTTCGAAATACTTCTCAAGTTTGCTGAGCTTCTTATCAACATACTCTCTCAAAGCGTCGGTCACGTCAATTTGTTGACCTCGAATGGTGAATTGCATGGCCACTCCTCCTTTAGTTACACCTTCATTATACCAAATTGTTAAGGCTAAGTAAAAAGTAATTCCTTACAGCCCTTACAATTAGATAACAAATATTGTCGTAGTGTTCACAAATAAAACAAGTCCGGTAAGAGCAACTATTCGCCTCACCGGACCAATTGTAAACCTGTCGTTATTATAGTACGAATTCCATTCTTATATTCCCAAACTGAGACAGTATAAGATTAAGTTACTTGGTATGAATTTGAATGATTTCGACAGGTGACAATTCTGTACCCGATCCTGTAATAACGTATACCTTATAGGCAGTATTGGCTGTCAATCCAGTCAAAGTATGCGTATGTTTTACACCAGGAGCGAACGTAAGCGTGTTCGTCCATGGAGCAGTCAACGCTGTACCAGTACTATTCTGTCCTAAAGAAATTTGTGCTGCGCTAGGTGCTTTTTCATTAGCTGGTAATACTACATATCTTACTGGGGCTGGAGCGTAACCTGTCACACCATATTTAACATATACATCGGCTGTAACAGTACCTGCTTGTCCTGGTTCAAAAAGTGTAATCGACTTTTCAGTTGCCTGAGCAGTAGTTAATCGAACTGTTGTCACAGTAGACAGATTACCAGATGCATCCGCTGCTACGATATATGTTGCGTATTCTGTCCCAGGATTCAATCCGTAAACCGAGAATGTAACCGTTGTGTTCGGTACAGTTGCAACACTACCATGAATTTCGCTTGCAGTTCCATTGCTGATCTGTCCTTTTTCCACCTGCAATGCACTCGGTGCACTTATGTTAGCAGTATAAGGGGCTACAACATAGTACACTGAGCCTGTTACGGAAGATGTCAGGTATACATCGGCTGTTACCGAACCAACGTTACCATAGGTTGCCCCACTTACGGTTGGTGTAGTGACAGTTCCGCCATCACCGTTACCTCCACCAGATCCACCACCACTTCCTCCACCAGTACTACCACCTGGAGTAGCTGTTGGCGTTGGGGTAGCTGTTGGTGTCGGAGTTGGCGTTGGGGTAGGAATTACTCCACCACCTGTGCCGCTACCTGGGTAATAGATGACCGAGGTATTGATGATACCTACAGCCTCTGCACGTGTTAACGATCTCTTAGGACCGAAGGTTCCGTCCGGATAACCGTTAATAATCTTCTTATCTGCTGCAGCGGCTACTGCACCTTTTGCCCATGTTGCGATTTGTGCATTGTCTTTAAATTTGCTAGTAGTGGTATTAGTGCTCAATTTAAGTAATTTCGCAGCCATTACAGCTGCCTCTTGTCTTGTGAGCGGAGTATTGGGACGGAACGTATTGTCCTCGTATCCCCCGATATAACCAGCTTCCACGGCTTTAGCCACTTCACTGTAGTTCCAGTTTGTGCTTTTCATATCTTTAAAGCTTACAGTTGCTTTTGCTGTAAAACCAAACAGGCGATTTACCATAGTCACATACTCACCGCGCGTAATGGCCTTGTTTGGTTTAACTGTACCGTCTGGGTATCCTCCAAGGTATCCTCTATCTAGCCATTCCTGTAGTTGAGCTTGAGCCCAGTGACCTTGAATATCCTTAGGTACGGAGGCGGCAGATACACTGCCAAGAGATCCTAATAACATACTAACTCCTAAAACTCCGGTCATAAGACCGCGCAACTTCTTTTTCATCCTGCTAATCATCCTCCTAAAAGTTTTGATAGCTTAGGCTATTTGAATCTCTCATGGAAGTGTTGGCCTAGGCTAACATAGTGTGCGTCGAGGTAAGATAAACAGCTCAACGTACAACTATTACCCACATTTCGGAGAGTTCTAACATTTTCCATATTATAAATTTACAAAGTACGCTATTTTCTTTCTATTAACAGCTTTAATAGAGGCTTATGAGCACAAAAAAAGGATCTCGGGAGAATTCCCAAGATCCTTGCTAGCGCTGTCTAAATTGCTAACCATCTACTTATATGTAGGTCGGCTTAGCCGTATGATTATAATTTGATTACGTTAGCTGCTTGTGGTCCGCGTGCGCCTTCAACGATATCGAACTCTACGGATTGACCTTCATCCAAAGTCTTGAAACCATCAGTTTGAATCGCGGAAAAGTGTACGAATACGTCGCCACCGTCTGCAGTCTCGATAAAACCATAACCTTTTTCTGCGTTAAACCATTTTACTTTACCTTCCATTGATTAAACATTCCCTTCGTCATCAGATGAACGTGAGTCTTGCTCACAAATCGACTATACCACCGTAACTTCTTCATTGTCAATTGGAAAAGTAAATGTTTACATGCAATAATTTACCACGTAAAATAGGACGTTTAATTTACCATAATCAAGAAATAACTGCGGCGTAAAAATCAAAAAAAAAGAGCAGACGGTATTTAATACCCATCTACTCCTATAGTGAAACACCGAAATAAATTATTTTCTACGATCCATTAGAAAGCTATCCGGAGTGTATGCAACCTCGTAGGCACTACGCTGTACCTTGGCCTGATTGCGCTTCTGCAACCAGTCTTGGGCTTCCAAACGAAGAGCGTTCATTCTGTCTAGGATCACATTGTCATACTCCAAAATTCGATTAATTTCTTGTTTTTGTGCAGGCGTCGACTTACAAATTCCGGCTTGTTCTGCAATAGAGTCGACAAGCTCCTGACGATCCTCGACAAAAAGCTCTAACTCCTCATAGGTAGTCTCATCGAGTCTGTCCGTGATGCCTAAGGTCAGTTCCTTCAGGCTCTGAATTAACTCATCCATGAGCACTTTCAGCCTGTCCCTGGCCCGCAGCGATTTTGGATGCTTGTAGCCAAGTTTCTCGAAGTTCTGTAAGGTAACCAATGGCCTCTTCCGCTTTTTCTGGGCTCTTGCGGATGTTGGCTTCCACTAACAAGAAATTTGTATATTCATAAAGTGAATAAAGATTATTAGATACCTCATAGGAGTAGTCCAATGTACTCATTAACTCACTAATTATAGATTGTGCTTTACCAAAATTAAGATTTGTCTTCTCAAAGTCCTGTTTACTGAGTCCATCCATCGCTGTTCTCACGAAGCGAATGGCTCCATCGTACAACATAAGTACTAGTTGTGTAGGTGTTGAGGTTTGAACAGAAGACTGACGGTATTTCTCATACGGAGATGTAATCAATAATCTCACCCTCTATTTTATAAATTTCTTAACTTGAAGTGGAGAAGAGACTGTTGGACTGTGACTGTAACTTGTTCATTGCCGTTTCCATGGCTGAGAACTGCTTGTAATAGCGTGTTTCGGCATTATTCAACATAGTTAACATATCGCTTATACGTGTGTTATAACCTTTGAGCTTCTTACCCATAACACTTTCTTCTTTATAACTACTAGTAAGATCGCCTGAATATTTATTAGTACCAGCTCTTTCGGAAATACTATTCAATGCATCGCTTACTCTAGTAGAAAGTTTGTCAAATAATCCATTATCAGGAGCACTTTGTGGTCCTTGAAGTAAGTCCATGACTCCTTGCGAATTATTATTAAGTGCAGTTCTCAGTTTGCTTTCATCCAAGTACAGCTTACCTTTTTCAAAGTATGATCCTGTAGTAATACCAATATCACTAAGATCACCCAGCTTTTCAGTAATGTCCATCCTCATTGAGGATAAGATTGTCTTAATAACATCGTCATTCTTCAGTAAGCCACTTTTTGCTTTTTCTGTCAAAGCCGTAATATCAGACTCTTTCATATCTTTCTTTTGATCATCAGTCAATGGGGTGAAGGTACGATATTTAGCCTCATCTATCTTAGCATTTAAAGAAGTAATCAACGCGTTGTAATCATCGATGAAACCTTTTACAGTAGCCACTGCCTTATCCGTATCAACTTGTTTAGTAATTTTGGCAGGAGTGTCCGTACCATTAATATTTGTCGTTGCAAGCAACGTTAACTGAACACCGTTAACCGCAAAAGAGTTGCTATCATTTTCTAAACTAGTTCCATTAATTGTATATTTAGCCACTACACCTTCGGTAGTACCAGTTCCTTTGAGTAAAGTAGCTGCAGTACCACCGATAGTCTGTACCACTCCACCAGAAGTAACTACTAGTTGGCCTGAAACAAGGCTAGCTGTTGCGCCACCTAATGCAGCCGTATTCGTATTGATGTAGGAAACCACATCCGATAAGCTCTGATTCCCCTTAAAGGAGAGGTTATTAGTTCCAAACTTTAATGTGAAATCTTGTGTGTTAGCATCTGTAATGCTTGTACCATAAAGTGAATTTTGCAATTGGGCAAGTGTCGTTGAGTCACTCTTGCTGGAAAACAAATTCAGCAAGGAAGTATCTGCTCCCAAAACCACCTTTCCTTTTGCTGCTGCTGTGAGTGTTGCCTCCGTTGGTGGGCCGCTGCTTTTGGCAGCCAGGGAAAACTGTCCAGTAACCTCATCAAAGGTAGCCGTCACATTTGCAGTACTACTGTTAATATTAGCGATAACTGAAGAAATAGCGGTATCTCCCGAAAATGAAAAAACTTCACCGTTTACTGTTAGTTTATAGCCTTCTGTCGGGACTGTCCCGCCCAACTTTGACTGTAATTGTGAGAGTGTTGTTGAAGTTGTAAAGTTAGAACCTGCCCCTGAAGTCTTCACTGTAGTCTTTGTAGCAAGTTGTGTTACACTGACATCCATATCAACTCCATTAGCTGTAGCTAAGGCCGTTGCTTTTACGGCATTCGTGTTACCACTTACTACTGATTGATTGGTGTTTAAGGCTTCATTACGTCCGTATTTATCTATAAGTTTGTTACTGCGAAAGTCATATAGTTTGCTGTTTATTTCTCGGTAGCTATCTCTAGTCCAATTTAAAATAGTTTTCTGCTGATTCAGTTTATCCAATGGAGCTTTTTTAGCAGCCATCATACTCTTAACCATACTATCGATATCCATTCCCGAAAAACCATTAATTCGAGTTACCAATGTATTTCACCTCTGATTCTATATCTTCTCGTCAATCAATATACCTGCGATTTCCATCATCGAGGCCACCAGATCTAGTGTTTTCTCTGGTGGTACTTCACGAATTAGCTCACCCGTATCCTTGTTCATCACTTTAACCATAATGTCATGAGTTTTCTCATGGATGCTGATTTCTAATGTAGTCTGAGGTCCTTGTAAAGATTTAACCGCTCTTTCAATAGTCTTTATTAGTTGTTCTTCGGCTACAGAGACACTCACTCCTTGTCTCTCTCTGAGGTTCAAATCCCTAATATCCCTAGTAAACTCACCTGGCACAGTATCATTGTTTGAAGTATTCACTGGAACCTGTGTAGTCGTTCCAGTGCCCGATAACACTTCCGACCTACCTTGTCCTTTACTAATAGAACTAGCAGAAAGAGAGAACTGTACATTCATCAAACATCTACCTCCAAAAAAAGCCTTAATTATATATAGTATATATCGGCTACACCTTGGGATTGTTTAGATTAGTGCAATAATATTAGGCTAAATCTCTATATTAGGAATCATTACTCATTAAAGATTAGTCTCACAGTTAGAATTAATGCAAAAAAAACTTGCTCGCTTAGCAAGTTCTTTGCAAAACAACTATTATATTACTGCAATTGTTAAGGAACTTAATGAATCAGTTGATTTATATGCGATAGGTCATGCCTGAGGAAGCTGAGGGATTTCTACGTTTGCCTTGCCTGTATAAGATTATAATGTATAATATTGATCCCTTAAAAGAGGTATACATTATATTGATAAAATTTACCTCTTTCGTAAAATATAATCGTATCTTGTCGAAGAATCTTCCTCTTCTAAATTGTCGTTCAATATTTTGCTTTTAAAAAAGTTCATAACCTCAAATCCAATTTTCTCAGATAATTCAACAAAGTTCTCAGGTTTAATAAAATATATCTTTTTAGGGTTTATGAGAAAAGTCTCCCCACAAAATATAGCTCTTATCAATCTTTTAGATGCTTTAATGAAACTGATAAAACCATTGTTTTTATAAATGAACAATAACCATTTCAAGATGGAATCACCGTAATTTTTACCGTTATATTCCACTTCATCAAGAAAGGGTACTTCTCCAATCCAAACAGTTCCATTTTTCTTAGTAACTCTTTTGATTTCTTGTAAGCTTCTAATTACATCATCTTCACTCTCAAGTAATATAATTACGCCGTTACATATGACTATTGTTGCAATCTCATCTTTAATAGGAAGTGCTACTGATAAACCTTCCAGAAAATGAATGTTAGGATGATAGTATTCTTTTTCAAGTCTGACTTTCTCTTCAGATGAAGGTACTATTCCAAATCCATTTCCAACTTCTTGCTGAATGCTATTTAGTAGAGTTGCATCTCCACAACCAATATCAATAACTACATCTTCGAAAGATGATCGAATATTATTCTTAATAATTTGGTTTCGAAACATAGTTAATTTGTTGTCGTTTCTACCACTTAGGTCATGAATATCTTCTGAAAATGATTTGATTTTATATGACTCGATGTGATTTTTCACTTTTACAATGGCCAAAAGAATTATACCCCCACATAAAATCATTCATTGTCCATTTTTATCATTCAACTTTTTAACTAATAAGTACTCGCAAATATAGAAATCATCTTCCGTATCAATATCATAAGAACGATTCCTCGGCATCACATATGCAACTGTCTCTTCTCCTAAAAAAGTACCATTTTTCAAGAGCCAATTTACATCTGCTACATATATAGCCCCATTTGTAAAATAAACATCAGGTAGTTCTTGGCGACGTTCTATTTCCTTTTCTTGGGCAATCAATTGCTTCAACATTTTATTTTCTTTCAATGTATACATCCAGTATGGCGATTCATTAGTCTCTGCAACACTAACACAGGCAGGTGCTCCCATATTCACTATGTTTTCAATACATCCATCAATATCTTCCACTAGTCTTAAGGGAGAAGTCGGTTGTAACAAAATTACGTAATCAAAATCGGGCAACTGATTTATAGCATGCAGAACTGGATCGATCCCAGGAGTTGCATCCTCCGATAAATGTTTAGGACGAATAAAGGGGACATCACACCCCTGTGATCTAGCAATTTCAATAATCTTATTGTCTTCAGAAGATAATATGAGTCTGTCAATATATCTGGATTTTTTTGCTTCCTCTATTGTCCAAGATATAAGTGGTTTTCCTGCTATTTTTTTTATATTCTTGTGAGGTACACCTTTAGATCCCCCGCGTGCAGGGATGATCGCAAGGATTTTTTTATTACCGATCATACAAATACTCCCCTAAAATCATCGTTTGCTTTCTCATAATCATCTACTCTCCCAATGTCAAGCCAATACTCTCTTAATGGGAAAGCTGAGACCCCACTTTTCATATCCATCAATTTCTTGAATAAGTCGGGCATATCATAGAATTGGTACTGAGGCACATACCGAAGCACATGAGGGTCCAGCACATAAATCCCCGCATTGACAAAGCTTTTATGAACCGGTTTCTCGACAATAGAAAGAAGACGATGATTATCCGTTTCAATAACCCCATATGGAATCTGATATTCATACTCTCTCACACATATTGTTGCAGCTGATTTGGTATCACAATGAAACTCTAATAACTGCTCATAATTTATTTTAGTCAGTAAATCTCCGTTCATAACAAAAAACGGGACATCTGGTTTTTCAGATAAAAGCGATAAAGCACCCGCAGTGCCTAGTCTCTTATTCTCTTCAATGTAATCTATTTTGACACCTAAGTGCTGACCATTTTGGAAATAAGCTTGTATTATTTCTTTTTTATAATTAACTGATAAAATAAAGTGAGTAAACCCATAATTTTTAAAACCTTCAATTATTATTTCTAAGATTGGCTTGTCTCCAACTTTAAGCATTGGCTTTGGAATGTCATCTGTATATGGGCGCAAACGGGTTCCAAGACCACCTACCATTAAAACGACAACATTTTCTTTTTGCAATACTTCTGTAATATCATCGGCAAAAAGTATACGCTGAACCTGGTGATTGTTATTTAGAATAGGTAATTGTCGTAACTGTCTAGTTCTCATTATCTCTTTGTAAAAAGATGTCCTTTTTCCTTGTTTTTCGTATATTGGTGAACTATTCATTACTAACTCAATCGATGAGTCCAGCGGGACACCTCTTAATATTCCTCGACGAATATCGCCATCTGTCACCGTTCCAAGCAATCTACGATCTTTATCTACAACAACTGCAAATTGTAAAGAAGATTGATCAATAATTTTCATCGTCTCAATAACAGTCAGCTCAGGCGCAATTAATATTTCCTGCCAGTTATCCATCTGCTACGCCCCTTTCGGATGAAATGATTTATCCTTAGATCTAAGCAATCAAATTTTCTCACCCGTTACAATCCACTCAATCACTTTTTCATTCAAATTGTTATACGTTCTTTCAAGTCTTTCTAGCTCAACAATGTGAAATTTATTCAAGAGTTCTTCCATATCCATTTTAGATGCAAAACGGCTCAACCCTTTATTATTTAGAGGGCCTTCGTTAGGGATCCACGCATTATGACCGACTTGTTCGCCATTTCCTTCTCCCCAACTCCCTTCTGAGAACGATCTGCTATAAACCTTTCCATTTGGTTTTAAAACTCGATATATTTCATTATACATCTCTACTGCATTATCATAAGAATTCGTAGCGATAGCTTCATTATCAATTACTGCATCAAAGGAAGCATCATTATAGGGCAATGAGATGATATCACCGATTAATAACTCTCCAGACCAACCAGGAATTTCACTATTCAATCTGGCGTTTGCTTTCTCCACTGCCGTCTTGGAACCATCAATCCCATATACTGAAAAACCTTCTCTGGCTACATACCATAAATTCGCCCCAGTACCACAGCCAACTTCTAGAATTTTAATTTCTTTTCTATTAGGAGCTCCATAGAAATTACGCGCAACAAATCGGATTAGATCTTCTGAAGGGTACTTTCCCCACTCTTGTGTTTTAAATACATGTTCCCATGTTTGATCCCAAGCCATTATTCAAACCTCATTCCTTAACGATAGAATATAATTAATTGATCTTTTTTTGGATTTCTTTCTACAAACGAAGCTTTTAAATTGTCATAAGTTACAGGATCATGTGTGAATTTACCGATATTAAAAGGTATTTCTTTTTTTGAAAAGCCCCTTTTGAAATAAAGAAGTGAATTTTCATTTGTACCATCAGTTCCACCACCTAAATACAAAGACCGTACTTTTTTCACCTTTATAAATTCACCAAATTCATAAATCAATAAGTTTGTGACCTTCTTAAGTTTCCCTTCCGCATTAGAAGCAGAGAGGTGATATTCCGATATATGACCGGAGGCAAAAAATATCACAGCACCAATCACCTCTCTATCTTCGTTCTCAGCACAAACTAAATAAGTATTATCGCTTTGTAATAAATGTATGAAATAATCTTCATTAAAAAGATATTCATCCCTCGCATTTTTCTCTCTCATCAAGTCATTATATATTGCAAAGAAAGACTGAACATACTTTTCTGATTTCGAGAAAACAACCTTCACATTGTTAGCTTGAGCTTTTCTTATAGCCCTACGGACCCGAGTACTAAACTGAGTAAACAAATCATCATAAGTTAAATCAATATACACCGTCTGCCTGTTCTCGAAAACTTGTCCGTAATAATTAATTTCATTTTTCAGTAATGGGTGGAATCGAATAAATTCGATCATTACTGAATTATCCAGACACCATTTCTTGTACTTCTGGATACACTCTTCTATAAATCCAACGTCCCCTAAAATTAATGGCCCACCGTATCCATAAGGTGATTGGATATCGAAGTAAGAGGTATCAGGTACTTTACCAAGATGAAAAGCGTGATAGAAAATACACTCTGCGTTTTTATGAACAAAGAAAACTGGCTGTAACTCTTTACTATAAGCATCATTAATTACGTATTGAGGATGAAAATAATAAGATCTCATTTCTGCCGGCAAGCTATAAAATATATTTACTGCTTCTTCTGCCGATACAATCATAGCAGGCTAATTCCTTCGTCTTTATCGAAGTCTCTTGTGGCAGTTTTCATCAGAATATCCCAATATTGAAAAGGTGATATTCCTTTTCCAGGTCTCTTAATCGATAAATTCTCTATAGTGAACGCTTCCCCTTCTCTTATTTCTTTCCGAGCAACGATGCTCTTCCGAGCAATATTAAGATTCTTCAACTCCGATTCCGAAGGGATCTTTATACCTGAACCTTTAGCTAATTCTACTTGTCTAATTCCTTTAACCATATGATTCAATTCTTCCGGAGAAAGAGAAGCCTTATGATCTGGTCCTTCTGCTTGTTTATCATACGTAATATGTTTCTCAATTATAGTCGCACCTAATGCAACAGCAGCAATGGGCACTGCAATTCCTTCTGTATGATCAGAGTAACCAACCTGCAATCCAAAAGCATTATGCATTGTATTCATAGCCAATAAATTCACATCTTGCACAGGTGCAGGGTATTCAGTAGTACAGTGCAGCAATGTAACTCTCTCTTTTAATAACCGCTGCCCTTCCTGAGAAATAAACGCCGCCTTAAATGCTTCAGTAGTAGGAGGTTCATCCCGTCGTAAAAAACCAAAAGCAATAACTGCAAGCGCAGCTTCTACTTCACTTAGTGTTGACATACCAGTTGATAAAATAATTTTCGAACTTTTCCGAGCAATGTGATTTATTAAGGGAGCATTGGTAATCTCACCGGAAGGGATCTTAATTATTTGCAAATCCAGTTCGTCAATCAAAAAATCAGCACTTTCAAAATCAAATGGGGTGGATAAAAATTCAATGGAAAGCTTATCACAATATGCTTTTAATTCTTTGAACTCTTTAAATGAAAGCTCCAACTTTTTCACCATTTCGAATTGTGATTCTTCACTGCCTGTTGTTTTAACTTGATACTCTGCTTTGGGAGCACGAATGCTGATTACGTTTTCCGTTTTAAAGGTTTGAAATTTAACCGCATCTGCCTTGGCATTAACCGCAATATCTACTAGCTCCTTCGCTAAATCTATGTCACCATTATGATTAACACCGGCTTCAGCGATTATATATGTTTTATTCACTTGCCCACCTCCACGAAATAATAAATAAATGCACATCATTTTATATGAAACTAACTTATGTCATAGAAAGATTTCTTAATGATACTATTCAGATTTGTAAGACTTAAATGGTTTTTGATTAGTTCAGAAGCCATCGCTCCATCATATTCCAAATCAATTTGCGTTAATAATTGTTGAAACTCATCTGAAAGAGCTTTCTGGATTGAATTTACTATCTCCATAGTCCTAGGAGCACAATCGATAATAGAACCTGCTTTTAAGCGCCCCTTTTGTCGATCACCGATATTAATTGTTGGTTTAACCAAGGCTGGTGCTTCAATAATTCCACTAGATGAATTTCCAATCACTATACTGCAGTACTTCATTGTACTTAGATATCTTAATTGACCTAATGAAAAAAAGGATTTAACCCGCTCAGGATTTGCAGCTGTATACTCATCAATCAATTCATTAATTCTTCTGCCATCCGTATCTGCATTTGATTTTGTGAAGACAATATTATAATCCGTAAAAAAATCAAAAGCAGAAAGCAAATTTTTCATTTGTTCTTCAGCCGTTTCAACTTCAAGTGTTGTGGAATGAAATGTCACTAAGAAGAGTTTTTCAAGATTACAGCCTAAGAACTCTTGCAACTCCTGTTTTGATAAAAAAGACATTTTCCGAATATTCTCAACACCAAGATCCCCTACATTAAATACTCTATTTGGCTGCTCCCCAAGCTGGATAACACGTCTTGTATACTCTTCATTTGCTGTGAAGTGGATATGGCTCATCTTTGTTAGAGAATGACGAATGGATTCATCTATTGCTCCCTCCGTCAGTTCACCACCCGAAATATGAGCAACAGGAATACGCATGACTAATGCCGTTTGTGCAGCACTGAATATTTCAAACCTGTCACCGAGAAGAACCAGTATATCAGGTTTCAACCGGCGGAATGCTTCCGCAAATCCTAATGTGGCGATTCCCATCGATTTCGCAATAGCAACAGGGGTATCCGAAGATAGTAGCATCTCAATTTTTTCATCAATAATAAACCCATCTTCTTCAATTTGTTTATAAGTCAGTCCAAATTCAGGTGATAAATGCATGCCTGTAGCTATTACTTGCAAATCTAGTTGATCATCTGCTTGAATTTCTTTCATAATACGAAATAAAAGACCGTATTCTGCGCGTGTACCTGTAACAATACAAATCTTACGTTTTTTCATTAGACTCTCCTCCCAGCGGAGTTGAAGGAATATTAATTACACGATTCTTCAATTCTCTCGTAATTGTAAGATCCGCCTTTGGACAATGTAAATAAGGCTGTAACTCATCAAGCGGCTTCCAGATCGGGCGGGCCATGACACCTTCACTATTCAGCATCTCTAACACAAAATCACGGTCGTAGCGTTCCTTATTAATTAGAAGAGTTTGCAGCCAATAATTGCTTGTCCCAAAAGAAGGCTCTGTAAACAGCTCGACATCTTCTACACCTTCGAACAATTTCTCATAACGCTTTGTTAATAGTCTTTTTGATTTCTGAAATCCTACTATCTTCTCTAGTTGAGCACAACCAAGCGCAGCATTTATATTTGGCATCCGATAGTTATACCCGACTTCATCATGAGTAAATTCCCATCGGTGAGGATTTTTCGCAGTTGTAGTTAAATGCTTGGCGTAGTCAGCAAGCTTTTCATTATTAGTTAGAATTGCCCCACCGCCACCTGTAGTTATAATCTTGTTACCATTGAAGCTGAGGGCTCCTACGAGTCCGAAACCACCTGTATGCTTACCTTTGTAATATGAACCGAGCGACTCAGCCGCATCTTCAACAAGAACAAGATGGTAACGTTCACAGATTTCAATTAACGGATCAAGATCAACAGAATGCCCAAAGGTATGCATAGGAACAACTGCACGAATAATTCTACCTGTTCGCTTGTTCTTCAACTGTCCATTATCAATGATGCCAATTGCTTGAATATGTTCTTCGAGCTTATAAGGATCAAGTCCTAAGGTTTGCTTAGATACATCAACAAAATGCGGAACAGCCTGTAAATATGAAACCGCATTAGCAGTCGCTATAAATGTCAATGATGGAATAAACACCTCGTCATTCGCTTGAACACCAGCAATTTTCAGTGCTATATGCAATGCAGCAGTACCATTGACGATGGCAACAGCTCTTTTAACACCTGTGAAATCCGCAAGTCGTTTCTCGAAATCGTCTACATATTTACCTACAGAAGAAACCCAACCAGTCTGTATACAGTCGGTTACATATTGAAGTTCTTTATCTCCAAAACTAGGCTCATGTAGAGGAACGAAATCCTTATTTCCATATATGGACTTTATACTATTAGCGATATGCTGCCATTGATTACTCATATATTATATACATCTGCCTTATAGCTATATAGGTTAGCCGGATTTATAAACCAATCGATCGTTTCTTTTAGTCCGCGTTTAAAACCATCATTTCCTCCATAGGAGGGTTCCCATCCTAGAAGACTTTTTGCTTTTGAATTATCCGCCCAGAGCCGTTCCACTTCACTTTTTTCAGGACGCAAACGGATATCATCCATTTCTATATCAACCTTTACGCCCATTACTTCTGCAATCGCTTCAACGGTTTGCCCTATAGAAATTTCGTAATTGCTTCCTATATTAATAACTTCACCGATAGCTTTCTCATTATTCATCAACGTAATAAACCCATTTACAGTATCCTGAACATAGTTAAAGTCTCTCGTTGGTGCTAATGATCCCAGCTTAATTTTCTTTTGTCCTGATGCAAGCTGTGTAATAATGGTAGGAATAACTGCACGTGCGGATTGACGTGGACCATAAGTATTAAATGGTCGTATAACCGCCACTGGCGTTTCAAAAGAACGATAGAAAGAGAGGGCCATTTGGTCGGCACCAATTTTCGATGCTGAATAAGGTGACTGTCCCTGTAATGGATGATTTTCATCTATGGGTACATATTGTGCTGTACCATAAACCTCACTCGTAGAGGTATGCACGACCTTTGCTACACCTAGCTGACGGGCAGCTTGTAGAACATTCAAAGTACCTTTAATATTTGTGTCCACATAAGTGTCAGGAGAATGATACGAATAAGGAATAGCGATTAAGGAGGCCAAATGCAAAACCTTGTCGCAGCCCTTCATCGCATCCATAACTCCATGTGGATCTCTTATATCTCCGGCGAATACTTCAAAATCATTCTTATATGGGGACTGATCGAGCCAACCCCATGAATTAAAAGAATTATAATATACAAAGGCTTTAACTTCATATCCGTCTTCAATTAACTTCTCCGTGAGATGTGATCCTATAAAACCATCTGCACCAGTGACTAGTATTTTTTTATTCTCCCCCATATTTCCACACCTCAATATTCCCTATTTTTTGTTGTTTAAATTATCCTCCAATATCCTCACAATTTCTCCTATTACATAAACACTTGCAGTAAGAAATTCAACTTGTATCTCTTTGTTTCTATTTAAATTTGTAAATGAAAGTACTTGTTCTAAACTGTAAAGATCCCAAAAGGAACTTATCAATATCGGCTGTAAATTATGACGCAACAGCAAATTGCCTATAACATACTCATAAAAAGGGTCTGTATTACTTAACTTATTTAATGTTTTAACTAAATCTTTTTCAGAATCTTTATGTGCTATTTTCAAACTTCTAATAACTCTCAATTGATGTTCAAACTCTAATTTCATCTTAGAAAATAAATCTTTTTGCTCTTGTAATACTACCTTCATTTGTATTTCATTAAGAGGATACTCTGCTATATTCTCCAAAACTTCTTTTATGGGTTTTATCTCTTTCGAACAATACTTTTCAGAGACTTCCTTTAAACTTAATTGGTGGGTATAAGAGATTTTAGCTCCCCCTTCAGTCGCATTTATAACATCCAGATCCCCCTTATATATTTCTACTTCGAACCATTTTCGAAAATTATTCCATGTATTAGTGGTCTGGACATCTATTCCATAATATCCTTCTACAAGAATCCCTTCTTGTACGATTGGGAACTTATTAGCGAGTTCTTCATTATCATATATAGTACCTGCCGCATGGGTTTGTTCTGCTTCACTCCCAAAAGCTAAATCCTGACCTATTAATACTATAGGAGAAGCCCCAATGTGTTCTGCAAATCCAAAAGCGACATGTGCACAGGACTGTCCAATACTAATTGAATTATCACCTGAAATCCCAAAAATTTCTTGTAGCCATATGAATTCGCCTACATTTTGTCTTGTCGGAATAATGATATCTCCTTGAAATTCCTCAAAAATCTTTGGATATAGCACAAGCGGTGCAACTAACGTTGTCTCCGCAGGGTATGTCTTATTTTCATAGAAATAAGTATAGGTTTCCCTATCCCGTTCAATTGAACAAATAAAATCAGGAATTATACCTTCATCACAAAGTCGTTGAGCAATAGTATCTACAGCAATTATAACTGCATTATTTTTAATATCCTTTAATTGCTCAATATTTTTGTTGAGTGATGGGCCCGCTGCTACTACTATTGCCGGTACATTCTTAAAACTATTTTTTAATTGAGAAACATCTTTTGATCTCGCTAAATATTCAATGTTTTTCATATTGTGTCTGAAACCCGTTAAACTATCTTCGATAGAGTTTCCATACATCATCGTTTTATACTTTACTGTTTCTTTAATCAACTTAACAACTTCGATACATTTGTCTACATTGTACTGTCTATAGAAATACGTAAAGTAAAATTTAATACATTTCAAATAATATAAAAGATTCGTTGAGAATATTTTATCAAGAAAAAGCGATAAATTATTCAAATCATCAGCGAAGAGGATCACATTAGGACTTTCAAAAATGGATAAGTCCTTTTCACTTAATGCGTAAGTAAAGAAGTCATTGTTGGGTTCAATAATGATCAGAAAAGACTCTTTGCTCATGGTTCGAACAAGCTCCCTAATTTCCTCCGCAGATATAACACCTAAAACAAAAATCAATTCTCTTTTCAAGTAATTGGGTTGACTAGACTTATCAAAAACATTTCTCAATACTAACGTTTGACTATTATTATATATGATATCATTTCCCTCTTCGTCTTTTCTTATTAACTTAAGAGGAAACTCATTTTTAGAGTGTGTTCTGATCCAGTGGTCTGAATTTTGCGATAAAACATCTATATTGCGATCTATTAATTTCATCTCTCAGTCTCCCTAATCAAAGAAGTAATTATCTAATACATGTATAAATAAAGATAGCCCCACAAAGTGGGGCCAGAGCTTTTTATGTCGTAATAACTTTTCTTTATCAATGCCGAAAGATTCATATAGAATCTTATCTTAGCAATTGCAGTACGCCTTGCGGTTGTTGATTTGCTTGAGCCAACATAGCTTGAGCTGCTTGAGCCAAGATGTTATTTTTGGTTTGTGACATCATTTCTTTCGCCATATCTACATCACGAATCCGGGATTCGGCAGCAGTCAAATTCTCAGAAGCTGTTCCCAAGTTATTGATAGTGTGCTCAAGGCGGTTTTGCACAGCTCCCAGTTTAGAACGTTCACTGGAAACTTTTTGAGTCGCTTGATCAATCACTTTAATAGCCACTGTTGCTTGAGATTGCGTTGAGACTTGCAGCCCTTTAACACCGAGTGCGGAAGATCCCATGTCTTCAATGGAAAGATTCATAGATTGGCCTGTATTTGCACCAATTTGGAAATTAGCTGTTCCATCAGTTCTCTTATTTGTTGCAGCAGTAGTCTCAGAGAAGGACGACAATGCATTAGTAGCAGCTGTACGAACGTTACCACTAGCATCTTTTACAGTTATTGTAAGACCATTGATAGCACCAGCAGTACCTGCAGTAGTTGCTGTAAGAACCGCTGCGCCCGAACTTACAGTTAACGCATCAACATTAGTATCATCGGTAGTGCCATCAGTAGTTCCCAAGGCAGCAAGAGTAAATGTACCAGCATCGAAGGTATTACTAATAGTCGTACCGTCTTTTACATAAGAAACAGTAATTTTGTCTGTGGCTGTGATTCCCAAACTGTTTCCGTTTTTATCTGCAAGAGCAGTAAATGCAGTACCAGTAGTTACAGCCGGTGGTGGTACTACTGCCCCTGCGGTATCTACTGTTGCAGCTCCGGCTGTTAAAGCAGCATTCTTGTTAACATTTGCTCCAGCAGTATTAACTGCATTCCCCATTGAGCCATCCAACAAGTTCTTCGTATTGAACTGGGTAGTTGATTGAATACGATCGATTTCCTCATTCAATTGACTCATTTCTTTTTGCAGCTCGCTACGGTCACCAGCAGTGTTGGTGTCATTCGCGGATTGAACGGAAAGTTCACGCATACGTTGCAGGATGCTGTGAGTTTCATTCAATGCACCTTCAGCTGTTTGAATCAAAGAGATACCGTCTTGTGAGTTACGGGAAGCTTGATCCAAACCGCGGATTTGACCACGCATTTTTTCGGAGATTGCCAGACCAGCGGCATCGTCACCTGCACGGTTGATACGAAGACCGGAAGACAATTTCTCAATATTTTTGTTAGTGTTGGCAGTGTTAGCAGACAGTTGGCGGTGAGTGTTCAACGCCGCGATATTGTGGTTGATAATCATTTGATATTTCCTCCCTGAAATTAAGTTAGTTCCACATCCATGTGGTAAACGCCGATCCATTAAGGTCGGCCGCCCTGCCGGGTCAGCGTCTACTACATATATCGACTTCATACAGCCAACTGTTTAGAGCAATTCGAAGTTTTTTTGAAATTTTTAAGACAAATTCTCCAAAATAAAATAAAAAAGCCTGAGTCTGCGATTAAGCAGTCCCAGGTTTTGGATTCTGTGTATACAACATACCAATTAATCATTCTTATTTATATCACGAAGTCGATGGATTAATGCATTCAGATCAGTCTGCTGTGGAGCAACGGACTCACGGTTGGCCTCTTGAATCGAAAGGTATACCTCTTTACGAAATATATCGACATGCTTCGGTGCAGAAATACCGACCTTTACGGTGTCACCATCCACACTTAAGATCGTCAGCTCTATCTGATCTTGGATGACGATGGATTCCCCTTTTTTGCGGGAAAGTACGAGCATATCATCCACCATCCTTTCCATCGATAACCGACTGCTCTTGCAGAAGGCTATGCTTCGTATGATAAGGCGCTTTATGCAATACGATTTGTTTGCCAAAACGCCCTACAGGATTCAATACAATGGGGGCTAGAAGATTAATTGTAGACTTCTCAACATTATTTTTCAATGTAATGATACAACGGACGAACACATCAGATTTAATCTCTAACTCTTCGGCCTCATCATCCGGCAATTCAAATTCATAAGTTGGATGAAAAACAAATGGATCACCCAACAGAAAAGATAATTCCTTATTTTTCACTGACTGTAAATACCAAAAGGGCATCTCCGCCATCGCAATCAATGCAAAGTCTGTTTCTTCATCGAAACCGGGTAATCCTTTTGGAAAATGATATATCTGCTCTGCATCTACTTCCAGTTCACCCCAAGATAGTGTTTCTATAATCAAGTTGTCCACTCCTCAAAAGTTTTGCTGTGCAAAACTAGCTTCTTAAGAAATCCTATTACATTATATATAGCACAAAAGCTATAGAGGCGCTTTCTGGCACATCTATAGCTTAAGAAGCTACAATTGAACATTCAATTCTGGGGGAATAAACTGAATCAAAGCGTATTGCTGCATATATATGTTTAACTTTCCACGAGTATATTCAATTTCCGGATTACGTCGCTCCACCTGAATATCCACTTTCGCAGCTCGAAAATCGATTCGTGGGGCTCTCGTTTCAATATGAATATCCACATTATCGTAGGACGCTGGACCACGAATCTCTGGAAACGAATTCGGCTCGGTATCAGTGCCATACACTTCTGCAATTGTATTACCCGGTCTAAAAAACTGAGCCATTCGATTCCCTTGCTCGACCTTTCTGGCAATGCCCTGAAGATACAACTGCTGAATTCCAGAATAAATCCTTCTATTCATATCGAGCATCTTTCCACCGTTATAGGCCTCCCATGCTCGAGATTGATCTACGGTAAGCTCAGGCCGAGTCGATTGAACCGTTAATTGCCCCGGAGTGGTTGTTACATTGACCTCAGCCTTAGGCTGGGTTATCGAGTATGTGCCCGGGTCAGCATCAATCCCAATCACAGCAGGTGTCTGACGAATTTGCAAGATCGGCTGAAGCAACGAAAACCACCTCCGTTTATCTGATAAAGTCTACGAGGGTTGTTGATATAATCTTTGCACCCACAGACAAGGAAGCATTATAGATATTTTCTTGGATCTTCGAATTCATAATCAATCCTTCGTAATCGGCATCCTCTGTCTTTGCCTGCAGATCCGTCAGGTTAATATTCAGATCACTAAGCCGATCCTGCATCAATTCAACGCGGTTAGTCTTTGCCCCTATTTCTGAACGTGCCGATAAAATAGTCTCCATGCGCGTATCGATTATATCAAGTTGACCAGATACAGCCTTAAGATCACCAGCCTTTAACCCAACTGAAAGATTATTAATAATTGCAAACAGATTATCCGCATCCCCAGTCTTACCGAATACGTCATTACCAGTCGTACTGATAGGCATACGCACATCTTCGCCTACAATAAACTGAATCTGCCCGGTATCTGTTGTAATTGGCTTAGATACATCATATGTACCATCTGCACCTTTAGCAAAATCATAAGGTTTCGTGTTGTATTGCTCACCATTAAAAATATATTTACCGTTCAACGTACTGTTAGCAATATCCACAAGCTGTTCCTTCAGCTGCATAACCTCTGAATTGATACTATCAAGTGCTGACTGCGGGTTAGTTCCTGTCGAAGCCTTTACTGTCAATTCACGAATCTTCTGTACAACGTCCCCAGCTTGACCTAGAACTGTATCATTATAATCCAGCCATGAGAGTGCGCTATCTACATTCTTGGTATATTGCTCGTTAGATGAAAGCTCCGCACGATATCGCAGGGAATACGTAATCCCTACCGGATCATCGGAGGGCTTGTTAATTTTTCGTCCGCTCGAAAGCTGTAGCTGTGTCTCGTTCATCGTACGTGCATTACGGTTTAGGTTAAGCAGAAGCTGTGAATTCATCATGTTAGAGGTTACTCTCAACATACGCTATATCTCCTTTTATCTGCCGACTGTGCCGGTGGAATTAATCAATTTGTCGAGCAGTTCATCAAAAGTAGTCATAAAACGCGCAGCGGCACTATAAGCATGCTGGAATACGAGCATATTCGACATTTCTTCATCCAGTGAAACGCCACTGACTGATTGACGACGGGAGTTAACCTGCTCTACCAGATAATCTGAGTTATCAGTTTGACGCGCTGCCTCCTGCGATTGAATACCCAATTGGCCAACCATAGAGCCTAGAAGCCCGCCCACAGTATTGCTAACTTTACCGTCTGGCGTAGTGAATTTGCTATCCTTGAGGTTCGTCAATAAAAGAGCCAAGGTGTTATTTCCTTTAACGACCTGCGTTTTACCATCAGCATCAACAGTTGTACGGAGCGAGGTTGCGAATAAGCTAACATCTGCAGCAATTTCCGGATTTAACTTGATCGTTCCAGCGTCACCAGAGGTTACAAAGAAATCACGACCGGAGCTTCCATCCATCGCATAACCTAACTTGTGAAGTCCGTTCAAACCTTTGACAATGGTTTTAGCGTCCTCATACATCGTTGCTCCCTTAGGCATTGCTTGACCAGCGGCCAGAGTAACTACAGTGCCATCTGCTTGCTTAATCTTGGCATCATTTATCAATATGGTACCCTCAGGAAGATTGGAACCTGCCGGTATTGTAATTTCAACGTCACCCGTAGCAATCGTACTAGCCATATCGTTGAGTTGTTTCTTGTAGTCGGTAACATAAGTATTTTTGGAGAAAATCATTCCGTAAGCCTCGCCGCCCTTCAACGTTCCAGCGGCATAAGCATTATTAAGGAATGCACTATCTACGGTTGCAGTAACTTCTCCACCCTCTACCAGTGGCTGTCCACCCAGTGAAACGTTATAACCAGCTTCCGTCTCTACAACGGTAATATTAGCAATCTTAGATAGCTTGTCCGCCATCAGATCGCGTTGATCGCGTAAATCATTCGCTTGATCGCCCATACCTTCAATCTTATAGATCGATTTATTCAGATCTGCGATAGCGGTCAGGTAACCCTGAGCTTCTTTGGCTTTAACGTCAATATTAGTAGTTAGATCCCGATCAAGATTATCTAATTGCGTGCTCATATAGTTCATGGCATCGGTCAAAGATTGTGCAGTTTGCACTACAATCTTACGAGCAGTAGGGTCCTCAGGATTCTTACTAAGGTCAGACCATGATTTCCAGAAGTTATCTAGAACTGTACGAATACCTGTATCCGATGGTTCGTTAACAATCGCTTCTAGTTTAGAGAGGGTATCTGCTTGAAGTTTCCAGTTACCAAATGCAGAATTCTCACCACGGTACTGATCATCCAGAAACATTTCCCGAATCCGATCGATAGATGAGAATTCCACCCCTGTGCCCATTTGACCAGGAACGGTAGATTTATTAAATCCGTACGCTTCAATAGGCAAAGCAGCCTTCATATTTACACGTTGACGAGTATAACCCTCGGTATTCGCATTTGCGATGTTGTGTCCAGTCGTATTAAGAGCTGCGGTCTGAGTAAAAAGGCTGCGTCTCGCCGTCTCTATTGAATGAAATGTGGATGTCATGCTGCTTACTCCTCCTTATGTTCTGCTCTGACAGAACACTTCATCAGTACAATTCTAGCCTCGTGCATCAAATATCCCCGACCGATTTACGCCATTGCCTTTGTCAGACGGACGATGATACGTGATATCCTGATTCGGTCTTCCGACCAGCAGATCCAAAGAATAATCTATAAAAGTAAGCGACTGCTCTATCAGCTTCTGATTAAGCTCATTTGCTTCTTTCAAGCGGTGCAAAGTGCCAGAAAGCTTCTGCTGAATATGCAGCAGTCGTGCCTTATCTTCAGGGTCAAATATAAGTCTGGACAGCTCAGTTAGGTTCAGGTTCAGGTTGGAACGAATACCTACGCCTTGCAGAACGGTATATGCTGCCGCGATTCGCTGTTCCTCGAGCTGTCCAATCAGCTTCATTAACTTGGACTCACGGTTCAGGATGTCGATTAAGGCATCCACCTTGTTGTCCATAATCGTCTGTTTTTTCTCAGCGGCCAGCTCCAGCATTTGGTTATGCACTTCGTCCAGCCGCTCCAATAGTTCTATTAATGTCGTCAATGCCATGGATGGTTTCACCTAATTCTCGGAGGATTGCTTAAAGTAAGGGGCGAGTTTCTCTGCTAGCTTAGCTGCATCTACTTGATAGGTACCTGCGGAGACCTGTTGCTTCAAACTGTCGATCTTAAGTGCACGTTCAGCATCATTACCAGAATTCTGTGCTTGCAAGAGCTGAATTGCTTCATCAGAAATCGAAACCTCATCCTTGCGTGAACTTTTCTTCATTTGTTCCTGCCTTTGCGCATCCGCGCTGCGTTGATACGGATTCATCGCGTTAATTCGTCCGGTCTCGTTAATTTTCATAACTTCACCTTCCTCCTAATATAAAAAAGCCGATAATCTTTACTAAGTTTATCGGCGTAGACTGAAACATACTTTATAGCTGCAAACGTTTTTTTGCAGATTTTATAGGTCACGCAACTTGTCTATGGCACGATATGCGCCGTCTGTTGTCTTTTTGGTAGTATCCTCAGCAGCATTTTCCTTGGCGGCATTGGTGAGATCCTTTCTAAGCCGAGTACGGCAGCTATCACACATATGCCCATCGCGAATCAGTGTTCCACACACCTCGCAGGGATACATCATATTAGGAGCATTTGCTATAGATATCCGGCCCTCTCGAATAAAGCGAGTGATCTCCTTAATCGAAATCCCCGTAGCATCGGACAGCTCTTGAATGTTGGTTCCTTTGTTCTCCCGCAAATAATCGACGCAGATCTCATATTCATGCTCCAGCTCTTTGATGCAGGGCTGGCACAACCCCATAAGATTCTTAACAAACAACCGGCCGCACCTTGGACAATTGTCTAGATTCATAACAAGCAGCCGCTCCTCTCCGTACATTCTGTACAATGCATAATATCCTTATGCTCCTAGATTACATGATTGCAAAGAATTCGTCTATGGGACGGAAGAAACGCTATTACGGGCATGGATCTCTTCAAAAAGTGAATGGGCTGTTCACAATCATGCATTTCGCTCTCCTCAGGAACGTGCCCAAGTTAGGCTATATACCTCTATCGTATAACCATAATCTGAACCTATTTGTTGAATGATCTCAGCGCATGCACGAATGGTACTGCCCGTTGTATAAATATCATCAACAATAACAATCCGAACAGGACGATTTAGAGGTACCTCCCGTTTCATCAAATCCGCAAACTGTGTTGTTACTGCCGGATTCTCCGCAAAAGCGTGCTTCATATCCGCTAGTCGTTCCGCCCGGCTCTTAAAGCTTTGCTTTCCCGTATGATGTGTACGGATTAGCAGTGGAAGCTGTTGAACCTTTCTACGTCTAGACAGCACATCCGCCAATCTTTCTGCTTGATTAAACCCCCGCTCCATAAGCCGGGAATCACTGACAGGCACTGGCACTAACAAATCAGCAGACCAAGAGCGATGGATGATGGATGGTTCACGGGATAAAAGAGTGCTCTGCTTCTCTTTTTTTAGGGTTAGATAGGCTCTATCCAGCATAAGGCCAAGTAAAAGGGCATATCGTTCATTTCCGCTATATTTATACTGACCTAGCCATTCTCGCATAACACTATTGTAAGCAACTGCACTCCTGTTACAAATAATCGGTGATGGTTCGGTGCTGCGGGTACAGTCAGGACAGCCCACATGCCGACCACATTTCAAGCAACGCGGGGAACGTATCCATGGAATAGATTCTGCGCAAATCCTGCAAACTCCAGGAAATGGTGAGGATCCAGAGATGCGCTTGCCGCAGGTTAAACATGGAGATGCCGAGGGGGAGAAGAGTGACTGAGCTTTGGTTAACCATGAGAACATAGCACTCATGTCGGCGTCTCCTTACTAATAAATCCTTTGCTACGAGCGATTTTGTTCATAGTACGGATCTGAGAGATCGCTCCGCGCTGAGATCGGGTCCACTGTGGAGAGGCGAATACAACACGCCCAGCAGGATCATCTTTAGATCGCCCGGCACGTCCCGCCATCTGAACCAATGAGGCTTCGTCAAAAAGATCACTGTCTGCATCTAAAATAAATACATCGCTGCGTGGTACTGTAACTCCACGTTCCAGGATAGTAGTCGTTACTAACAAGGAAACAGCGCGGTTACGAAAAGCAATTACTTTTTCTGCCCGGGATGAATCTTTGGAGGAAGTCCCCTCGATAACTACGCCGGGAAAGCTCCGGCGAAGCAGAGCCAGCAACCCGTCAATATGAGCGATACGAGAAACAAAACAAAAGATTTGCGCCTTGCGCTCGAGTGACTTACGAAGCGTATGTACGAGAGATCTAGGTAAATTTCCACGCTTTAGGCATGTATGAACGGATGTCATAGTCAAATGCTGCGGTACAGGCAAGGGATGACCATGGAAGCGAACAGGTACTCTGGCATGTGGAAGTCTACCTGAGCGTACCAACCGCTGCATTTCTTGTGGTGGTGTGGCTGATAAGTAGATAAAAGAGCCGTCTACCTTACAGGCTTCTTCAGCGGCATAAGCCAGCATAGGATCATTGTGATAAGGAAATGCGTCCAGCTCGTCTATGATAACGAGATCAAAGGCTCGATGGAAGCGCAGCAGCTGATGGGTGGTCGCGAGCGTCAAGCGACCATTCACCCAGCGTTCTGTGCTGCCGCCGAAAAGCACGGCGATAGTCTCCGCCGGGAAAGCCTTAGCGAGCCGCGGCGCGAGCTCGAGTACGACGTCGCGGCGCGGCGTCGCTACGAGCGCCCGCCCACCGGCGGCGAGCACGGCCTCTAGGAGCGGGAAGATCATTTCTGTCTTCCCGGCTCCCGTCACCGCCCAGAGCAGGAACCGCTCTGGGCACGAATTGGCGGAGCGCTCACGCCGCTCCGCCAGAAAACCCAGCGCAGCGCCAGCGGCTCCCGCCTGCGCTGGGCTAAGCCCCCACCGGCCTGCGGCCGCGGTGGGGTCAAGGGCGGCCGTGCACCGCACGGCCGAAAGCGCTGCACTGCGCAGCAGCAGCGCACAAGCCCGGCTGCGCCCAAGTGCGAGGCAGGCCTCGCAGTAGGCGCAGCCCATAAGGCCGCACGCGGCGCATGCCGTGCGGCCGGTGGGGGCGCTGCCGCAGCGCAGGCAGCGCGAAACCGCGCGGCGGGCGACAGCGCCGCGCCACAATACGTGCGGCAGCCTAGCCGCCGCACGGGCCAGAGCGCCAGCACCCGCAGGGAGCTGGCGGGCCCACGCCCCAAGCGTAGCCGGGGCGTGACTACCAACGGCGGCGGCAAACGTAAGCCGCCCCTGCAAATGCGCCAGTTGTGCCGCCTGGCGCCAACGACCCATCAGCTTCGGCAATCCTTCTGCCAGCAGCGCTTCTATTTCCGGCTGCAGTAAAGAGCGGCCGGCCACCGCCCACGATAGTTGTTCTGCTTCCGATTCAAGTAAAGCATAATCGAGATCATTTCCTCCGCAATAATTTCCTCCTTCATTGTTCTTCTTATCCTGTTCAATAAAAATCTTTCTTAGTTCAGAAACCCGCCATAGCGATACCCCATCATTAGGCCACCCTTCCTTTCCCATTCCTCCCGCTTCCCTTTCCTCCCTCAACTCAGGCTCAAGAACAGTGCTTACGTATTCACCCCATTCCTTAGCTCCCCAGTTCCTCATTCCATCTCTTGGTTTAAAATAATCGCGCAGCTTCACCGCCCATCCCAGTGGCAGCGCAGGAGATAATAAAACCAGCTTGTCCTCCGTTATTAAGCCCCTACCTTGACTCTCTGATCCAGCCCCAGACCACCACCATACATCTACTGTAAGATCTAAAGAAATCCAAACACTCCAGATCCCTCTACATTCCAAGACATACACACCCACTCGCATAAAAACCGCCTCCTTAACTCTTAACTCTCACCATTAGTCGCTTTTGCCCACTCCACTTTCCCTGCCTCAAACGCAAAAAGCACACTCCCCCATTTCTTGGAGAGTGTGCTTCACCCGTTACTCACATATTCACTTAAAATCTGTCGCGCTTTGATTCGCATCCCCTACTTCCTGCCATCCCCATAAAGGGCAACGAAACAGATTGCCCTGACAACCGCAAGTCTACCACAATCCCTTGTTGCTGAAGCTCTTCTTCACTCATCTGAAAAGTGTACGTAGATGTTGCAAGATCGATAGAGCAGCCACTATCAGCCAGCCTGGAAACAATTCCAAGGGTTCCATCGCTCGAGCCATCATCCATGAACGTTACTCGAAATCGTTTTCCGGTTAAAAATGCTTGAAATGTCAGCGTCCGAATGTACCATTCCACAACAGATGCATGATTGCGAGTAATCAAAATATAATGAATCCATTTCACGGACTGCGGTGTCTGCCGCACCTTCTGCCGATTATGCAGCATATGAATAATCACTGCAGCGGATACATAAACAGCCGCAATCCATATCAACTGGGCTACCATGGAGATGCACCTCCTCTGTATACCAACACTATATGCCGGCTTTAAAAGGTCGGTGACTGCCCAGCGTTCCTATCAAGCATATACGCCTTCGGCGTCCTTGGAAGGACGGTAAGCGTTTAAGCGAGAAATAT